>JAQSXD010000138.1 GCA_029266295.1 Bacillota bacterium
GCCCATACGAAGATGTCTTACAATATTTTCAATGACTACGATGGCATCATCCACCAGCAGTCCCACGGAAAGGGACAGTGCCATCAGGCTCATGGTATTCAGGGTAAATCCCATCATCTTCATGGCCGCGAAGGTTGTGACGATGGAAGTGGGAAGAGAAATGGCACTGACGACGGTACTGCTCACCGTTCTGAGGAACAGAAAGATGATTACGACAGCCAGTATACAGCCTTCTACCATCGTACTTTGAACGCTTTCCACAGAAGATCGGATGAACTCCGAATTGTCGCTTACCACATTAATGTTAATTCCCTGTGGCAGAGAGGCCTGCATTTGCGAAATCTTCGCCTTGATCTCATCAGTTACTGCAACGGTATTGGTTCCAGACTGCTTGACAATGTCCATTCCGATGCATTCTGCACCATCGTAAAATGAGATGCTCTCTTTTTCCTTATACCCGTCAACGACCTCTGCAATTTCACCCAAGCGAATTTCTGTGCCGCCTACGCTGGCAATGATGACATTCTCAAATTCTGCGGCGTTCTTCATGCCACTGTATGTACGGAGTGTAACCTCACGAGAGTCATCAGCAATTTTTCCGCTGGGAATATCGATATTATCGCTGCTGAGCCCCCCGACGACCTGATTGATGGTCAGGTTCAGTGCTGCCAGCCGCTCTTTGTCCACGTTGATCTCGATTTCCCGTTCCAGCAAACCATAGGTATCGATAGAGCCTACGCCTTCTACTGCATTTAATGCGGGTACAATGGTTTCATCCATTAGTTCCGAAAGTGCAGCCTCATCCAAGTCGCCGCTGACCGCCAGAGAAAGAATCGGCATAGCATTAAAGTCTACTTTTGAGATGACTGGCTCCTGAATATCGTCAGGTAAAGAACCGCGTATGCCGCTCATTTTAGCTCTAACATCCTGCGCAGCGTCGTCTGAATTTCTGGAACTGTCAAATTCAATAGCCGTCATAGAATAGCTTTCCCCAACGCGGCTTGTAATGTGTTTTACCCCTGAAATTTGGCCTACCGCATCCTCTACGACTTTTGTTACTTTGGATTCCATCTGATCCGGGGACGCTCCCGGCAGAACAATGTTAATCATTGCATAGGGAAGATCTGTTTCCGGCATATCGTTCAGGTTCAGCCCCAGAAAACTGACAATTCCCACAGCCAGCAGAGCAATGATGACTACGATTGCGAAAATAGGTCTTTTTAAACTGATATCGGTAAGAAACATATTATTTCCCCTCTCCGATCACAGTGACCTGGTCTCCATCCTGGAGAGAATTTAAATTGGTAACGATGAGCTCGTCACCTTCCTGAAGGCCGGAAGTGATTTCGATCATGTCTTCCGAGATCTCCCCAATGGTAACAGAAACACGACGGGCAGTATCATTCTCAATGGTGAACACTGAATAATTCCCCTCTGTTCCGGCAACGGCCTTCATAGGAACGGCCAGAACCTGAGTCTTATCCTGGCTGAGAATTTCAACATAGCCGAAGGTACCGGAATTTAATGCTCCGCTTGCGTTATCAACTCTGACCAGGCAGTCAAAGGCTCTGGTCTGACTGTTTGCAGAAGCAGCGATGGTTTCTACGATCCCCTTATATTCTGTCCCTGCGTTTTTATCCAGTCTTAGAATGACCTCCTGACCTGCAGTAACCTTTCCCAGATCCTCCTGCATCAGCTGGATTTCCGCCTTGATGGTTTTATTGTTGTTAACCGTTGCGATGACCGCTCCCGGATTCAGATACTGGCCGACGCTGATGTTTTTTCCACTGATTTCGCCGGCTATGGGCGCTTTAATCACGCAATCATTCAATGAGTTTGTAATATCCTGAATACTTACCTGCTTCAACTGCACATTGGCCTGGGCCGTCTTATATGCGCGCATTGCTGTCTCATAGGATGTTTTGGAGCAGGCACCTTCCGCATACAGCTGAGAGGCGATATCATAGTCGCTCTTTGCAGAGTCCAGACTCAATTCCAGCTTGCTCAGATCGATTTGTGCTGTTCTCAGCTGATTCTGCAGGTCCTTGTCATCCAGGTACGCCAGCGGCTGACCCTGGGACACGATGTCGCCATTCTCAAAGCTGACTTGCGTAACCTGTCCAGAGGTCCCACTGCTGACAGCCGCAGCTTCAGCAGGCTGCAGATTTGCTTTATAAATTAATCCCCCTAATGAATTTGTGAGTTTCACCGCTTCTGTTTCCACGGCAACAATATTTGCCGACGCTTCCATCCCCTCAGGCGGCTTTTTCTCTGCGAAAATATTAAATCCTGTAAAGAGTACCGCGATTAATATAACAGCTATGATTAATATCTTTTTCTGACCGAACAATTTCTTTATATTGATCCCACTCATTTTTTTATCTTTTACCATTCATTCCTCCATTTATTGTTTTTCTGGCACACTCTGAGAAATTCGACTAATTCTGCTCATGTAATAATAAATTGAATTTATTAATTCATTGTTAAACAACCATTAAATGACCATTAAGTTTCAATTATTTTCTTAATGTCCAGTTAATATAGAGCGGATACAATTGATCTTACAAGTAAAACTGATACTACTGAATGGAGGAACATCATGTTTAATATTCTTGTTGTTGAGGATGATGCGAAGCTTGGCAGCATCTACAGCACCATCCTAAGAATGAATAAATACAATTCATTTATTGCAGATAACGGGTTGGCTGCTTTAGAGATTTTAGACAGGGAATACATTGATTTGATCATAACGGATATTATGATGCCGGGAATGGACGGTTTTGAACTGGCGATGACCCTCAGGGATCACGGATATAATATGCCGATTCTGATGATAACAGCAAGAGAAAGCTTTCATGATATGCAAAAAGGGTTCCTGTCCGGTACGGACGATTATATGGCAAAACCTGTCAATTGGGATGAAATGATTCTGCGTATCGGAGCGCTGCTGCGGAGGGCACGGATTGTGAATGAGCGCAGACTTACCTGTGGCTCCACTGTTCTTGATCTGGATTCCCTGACAGTAATTCAGGAGAATGAGACCAGTATACTTCCTCTGAAGGAATTTTTACTCTTGTTTAAACTTATTTCTTTTCCAGGAAAGATCTTTACCAGGCAGCAGCTTATGGATGAAATTTGGGGAATTGATACCGTCTCAGACGAACGTACTGTGGACGTCCACATCAATCATTTGAGAGAACGGTTCAAGAATTGCAATGATTTTGAAATCATCACTGTGAGAGGATTGGGATATAAGGCGGTGAGGGCAGAGTGAGAAAGATCACGTTTTCAAGTCTATGGGCGGCCTTTGTAATCTTCGTATTTTTGAATATTATCTTCAGTTCCCTTCTTGTGATCTTTATTATTTACGTCATTGCCTACCTGGGAATTGCTCATGATATTAAAAGTCCAAAGGCTCTTTCAACCTTGTTTGGGGTCTTATTATTCAGTGTTATGATTGCAAGCACCATCAGCTACTTTATCGGAAAGCATGTATTTAAGCCCATTAACAATATTAGTCAGGCAATGAGAAACGTGTCAAAAGGGGATTTCAGCGTTCGGCTTAACTACGATGGAACCGTGAAGGAGTTAGAAAATATGTCTGACAATTTCAATGCAATGGTACACGAATTGGGTAATATGGAAGCACTAAGAAATGATTTTGTAGTCACGGTCTCCCATGAGTTTAAAACACCCTTGGCAGCTATAGAAGGTTATGGAACAATCCTTCGGAATCCCGCTCTTACGATAGATGAGTATCAGGAGTGCCTCCAAAAGATCTCAGAAAGCATCAAACAGCTTGCACAGCTTTCCAGCAGCATTCTGATGATTTCCAATCTGGAAAACAAAGAAATGATTACAGAAAAAAAGTACTTTCGTCTGGATGAGCAGATCCGACATGCAGTTCTTCTGCTGGAGCCGCTCTGGGAAAGAAAGAATCTTACACTCAATATCGATCTGGATCATGTTACCTATTATAGCAATGAAGAACTACTCATGCAGGTGTGGATCAATCTGATCAATAACGCAATCAAATTTACACCAAAGAACGGGGAAATCAACCTACTGCTGAAGCGAACAACACAGGGCATAGAAATAACGGTTTCTGATACCGGTGTCGGTATCCCACAGGAGATTCAAAAGAATATTTTTGATAAATTCTACAAAGCTGACCGCTCTGGAAATACCGATGGAAATGGTTTGGGGCTGGCTCTTGTTAAACGTATTGTTGATTTAAGCCATGGCAAAATAATCGTTCAAAGCGAGCCGGATGCCGGCTCCAACTTTACGGTTATCTTGCCTGACAGTAAATAAATTATTATTTAACGTTTTTGAAGTTGATTTTTTAGCATTGTATCAGCCATCGGAGCGATTTCTGTTAAAATTAGTTTTTGTCTGGGATGCATGGTTGACATGATCCTTCTTTTTTGACTGCTAGTAGTATGCAGGTAGATTTGAGTCGTTGAGATGGAGCTGTGACCGAGAAAGTCCTGTATGTACTTAATATCCACGCCTTCCTCCAAAAGCAAAGATGCAAAGGAATGCCGGAACACATGGGGTGTGATTTTCTTATCAAGCCCCGCACTTCTAGTATATTTTTCGACCAGATTCCTTACCGACTGTGTCGATAGTGGTTTGTGGAACTTTGTAATAAAAACGAACTGATTTTCTACCCCGGTTGCCTCCCTGAATACCAAATACCGATTTAAGGCTTTAACAACCTCAATATTCTCCAGGTAAATCGTTCGTTCTTTGTTTCCCTTCCCGTTAATTCTTATTGCCATATGGTCCGCGCTGATATCTCCGAATTCCAGTTTACAAAGTTCGCTCACCCGGAGCCCGCCTGCAAAGAGCAATTCAAGAATCGTAACATCCCGCACCCAGATGAACTCTCTGGAATTGGGATTCAGGATCACTTCATCAGAATCTCTTCTCTTGGATTCGAGCTTTGATAAAACAGGAAACAAGGTGGGAGATTCTGCATAGGCCGCCTCCAGAATTTTGCATATTTCCTCCAGGCCCATGGTGACAGGTACACGGAACGGCTCTTTAATATTTAGATGAAATTTGTCAAAGGGATTGGCTTGGACAAGTTCTTCTCCTTCCAGATAGTTATAAAAGGATCGTATAGATGCAACCCTTCTCCTGACAGTTTTTACAGCAAAGTTTTCATTCAGGTACATTACATAATCGTGAAGATGTTGCTTTGTAACCTCTCCGCTGCTTTTAAGATGAGGCTCCAGATCCCCCAGGAATTCGGTGAATCCTTTAAGATCCAATCCATACGCTTTGACAGTATCAGGCGAAAGTCTTCTATGGTTCCTGCAATATTTCATAAATTTTTCTATGTGTAATTCCAAGTCGTTCAAAAGTATCGCTTCCTTCTTATTCATATTTTGTTTACGCAAAGGCAGAGCAAGGTCTTTTTCCGACTGATAGGAATATTTTGTTTTTTATTCCCCTGCTTCCCTCACCTATTTTATATGATATAATGAATTTGTGAATTATTTGTTAAATTATATGGTAAATTTGTTAATATACAGTTAATGTTGTCATATTATGTCCATAATTGTGTATTTCAAAATAATGAAAAATAACTATAAAAATCTTATGCGATATATGAAATTGAAAGGCACCCTCATGATTAACATTCTCGTATTAGAAGATGATGAAAAATTAGCCAATATATACAGTACAATTTTAAGGATTAATAAGTACAATCCTATTATCGAGAGAAGCGGCTTAGGCGCTCTTGAAGTTCTTGATAAGAAACATATCGATTTGATCATAACTGACATCATGATGCCGGATATGGATGGGTACGAGCTTACCGAAACCCTCCGCCATCACGGATACAGTATGCCGATTCTTATCGTAACCGCTCGGGAGAGTTTTCATGACAAAGAGCGGGGGTTTTTGCTTGGCGCCGACGATTATATGGTAAAGCCTGTTAATTGGAGTGAAATGATCCTACGGGTAGGTGCCCTCCTCAGAAGAGCCCGGATTGTGGATGAGCGGAAAATTACCTGCGGCGCAACCATCCTTGATCTAGACTCACTTTCAGTAATAGAAGAGGATGGCATCCAAATACTTCCGCCAAAGGAGTTCCAGCTTCTTTATAAATTGATCGCCTATCCAGGCAAGATATTTACCAGACAGCAGTTAATGGACGAAATATGGGGAATGGATACCATATCTGACGAACGCACGGTAGATGTTCATATTAATCATCTGAGAGAACGATTTAAGAATAGCAGTGATTTCGAGATCATTACCGTCAGAGGACTGGGCTATAAGGTGGTGAAAAGTGAATGACACGATTAAAATTTAGCTACTTTAAACTGCCCAGCTTATGGACCGCATTCCTGGCTTATGGTTTTTTTACAATCCTATTCAGTTCCACGCTTTTACTTTTTTTTATATACTTTTTGTCCGACTTAGGGGTTGATCATGAAGACCGCCCGGCAATATCGCTGTTTTTGCTTCTTGCGATGAGCATTGTCATCGCAAGTTTTATCAGCTTCTTTGTGGGCAGAAAGGTTTTCACTCCCATCAACGCAATCAGCCATGCCATGACAAATGTGGCAAAAGGCGATTTCAGTATACGTCTTGACTATAGCGGCAGGGTGGAAGAGCTTACTGAGATATCCGACAATTTCAATGTCATGGTTCAGGAGTTGGGTAATATAGAAGCACTTCGCAATGACTTTGTGGTCACGATATCACATGAATTCAAAACACCGCTTGCTGCAATTGAGGGGTATGCAACAATTCTAAAGAATCATAAGCTGTCTGAGGCACAATCCCAGGAGTTCTTTCAGAAGATCATTGAAAGTATTAAACAGCTCTCCAACCTTTCAAGTAACGTTCTCATGATCTCCAATCTTGAAAATAGGGAGATGATTACCGCAAGACGGAGGTTTCGGGTTGATGAGCAAATTCGCATTGCGGTGCTTATGCTGGAGCCTCTCTGGGCGCAAAAACAGTTGACTCTAAATATTGAACTGGACAATGCAATGTTCTTCGGAAATGAAGAACTGATGATGCATGTCTGGCTCAATCTAATCAGCAATGCCATAAAATTTACCCCAAGCAATGGTGAAATTTCCATCTCACTGAGGAAAGGCAAATCTCTGCGTGTCACTGTCTCCGATACAGGAATCGGGATCCCCTACGATTTACAGGCTCATATCTTTGACAAATTCTACAAAGCAAACCGCTCCGGCGAAGGAAACGGCCTTGGACTGGCTCTGGTCAAACGAATCGTCACTTTAAGCCATGGCACTGTAAATGTTGAAAGCGAACCGGGCAGTGGCAGCAGCTTTACAGTATCCTTGCCACTTAACTAGGCTGTTATTTTCCGCACGATCTAATAAACCCCCTGAAGATGTATTTATCTCTCATCTGCAAGGGGTTTGGTTCTAATTAGATTCCTTTATTCCACGATAATTAGCTCCCGTGCTGCCCGCATTGCATTCTGTGCCTCTACAGCAAAGTAGAGGAAGGTATCAGCGAGCATGGAATAATCCGCATCTGCGGCTGCAAGATAAGCGATGTTTTCAAGCACCAGAATATAGTACTCGTTGCTTTCGGCAAAGACCTTCAGCTTGTCGCAGGCAATCCTTTCAGATTCCGTAAAGTCTTTTCTATCTATGTCCTTTACTTCCTGAGTAAGTGCCTGAGCTTTCAGATAATTGTCACTGGCTGAAGCCGCTATGGTTTTCTTCTCCTCAGGGGTGGCATTCTTGATATTGGTAACCTTTGCGGAGGCTTCATAATACAGGGCTTCTTCGCGCTCGAAAATATCCTTAAACAAGATGGCTGCTACATTCTCTTCTTCGTCATCTTGATCATCATTCTGTTCATTATCTTGTTCTTCTTCGTCCGGCATGTCTTCATCCTGTTCTTCCTCACCGTCGCCAATTGAAATCAGCTTTGCTGTGTTGTCCCATGCGATGGGCTCGTTCATCAACCTGGAGATTGCACGAACCGGCAAATAGGTTGTACCGTTGTAATTCAACGGGTATACAGCAGCGCCATTTGTATCCTTAAAGGTTTGTATCACAAAATCGTAAAAAACCATAATATCCGGCTTTGAATATCCGGTGACCAGACTAGGTTTGATACCGCTCATTGCGGCAAGATCACCTTTGTCCGCTTCATGCGCATAATCATTCGATATCCGGGCCTCTGACTTAACCGGATACATTAGCGTTTTTCCAATATATACAGTCTTACTGCCACTATCCCATTCTATCGGTTCTTTCATGAGTGACGAGACCGCTCTGACAGGCAGATATGCCGTACCGTTATATACAATCGGAAATACCATGTGCCCGTTCACGTCCTTAAAAACCTGTCTGACGCCATTCATTTCAATGGCGATATCAGGCTTCAGGTAGAACATCACCTTTTTCTGCACAGCGATGCCGGAACCTCCGGCATAAACCCCCGAAATGCAGGTGCTGAACAATAGTGCTGCTGCTGTTGCGATCAATACAAATCTCTTCATGTCCATTTCCCCTCTATGTACCTAACTAATGGATGTACTTCCCAATACAATTCTACTATAAACCACATTTTGGGCAAGGTCAATAAATAAAGTCATCCTGCTTGATATTACCACCTGCCCGTAAGCCCTTGTGCAGTCAGCTTTTCGCTCGTTGATTACAGCACCCCGATCCACTTCTGCTCTGGCTTGAAATCTCGATTGCTTCTGCGGCCTTTCTCCCACTTCTTGAATAAGGTGTATCAACCGCTTCTTCAATTAGTTTCGCTTTCAAGGAAAC
>JAQSXD010000139.1 GCA_029266295.1 Bacillota bacterium
CACATTTAAAATGAGTTTACCCGAAGGCTCATCCTCAAGACCGCAGCCAAGAGAATCCCCACTGAGTTCAAAACCGATGTGCTCATTATAAAATTGGATAAAATCCCCCAGTTCTTCATTGTCAAACGCGAGTTCTTCAAAGAATTTCATCAAAACAGAAACCGCGTTGCGTCCTTTTTCCGGCCTTGCACCGTGGGAGGATACGCCAAGTGCGGTAATTTCAAGATTCTTTCCGATTCCTTTGGCGTTAATCTGGTAGCCTGTGTTCTTTTTAAACTCCGAAACCTTCTCCCTGATTGCATCATAGCTATCAAACTTTAGCACAGACCTGGCATGGTCTGCTACCATATTGGCAGCATTGCCCCCCGTCATGCTTCTCAACTTGATTCCCTTGGCATTTGCCGGCGTTTTACTGAGCTTTTTTACGATGTCAAAAATCAGAATACCCTTCTCACCGTGGATTGCCGGAAATTCCCCGTCGGGTGTGAATCCGAAATCCGGATGCTTCACCCGCTTCAGATAATAGTCCATGCCTTTCCAGCCGGTTTCTTCATCCAGCCCAAGGATCAGCCTTACCTTTTTTTCGGGGACAATCCCTGCGTCCTTTAATGCTTTCATGGCATAAAATGCGGCGACGGTTGGGCCTTTGTCATCAATGGCCCCTCGTCCGTAGATACGATCCTCTGAGATTTCGCCTCCATAAGGATCGAAATCCCAATCCTTGCCCTCCGGCACCACATCGAGATGACCCAGAATTCCCATGATTTCCTCACTGGTTCCGGCAATTTCTCCTTCTTCGTCAAGAAAGAACCCACCGAACTCAATATGCCCGCCATAATTGTCGATGTTTTCCGTTTCAAAACCCTCAGCCTTCGCCCTTTTCAGCATATATTCAAAAGCGTCCTGAACGCCCATTCCAAAGGGCGCATCTGCTGTGGGCTCACCGGTGACGCTTTTGATGGTCAGCAGTTCCTGCAGGGTTTTGATCATTTCATCCTTATATTCATCAATTAAATCCAGGTATTTCTTTTCCAAGTATTCCATCTCCAATCATTGTTCATTAGGAATAAGGCCGCCAGTACGTTGTAACCCCTAATCGTCCTTGCCAATCGTCATTACTATTGTTCTCATGGAGCGGTTCTGATATACTCTTCCCCTAACAGTGTCTTGATATCGCTCAGCGCCTGCTGGGCACGGGACAGGTGACCTGACTCAGCCAGAGCCGGGTTTGCATTCATCGCACTGTCCAGCGGAACAACTGCGTAGACATCTTTACCGCCCTTTTTATATTTATCCACCCAAGTGGGCACCACCTTCATATCAATTGTGACGATCTGCTTTGTGCTTTTCATGTACTGAAGATCTACTTCCGCAATCATACCCTGCTCCGTGTACCGGTTATCCAGGGTTTCAAGTCTCTGGTTTGAGATGAGATTGCCCATAGAGTAATACACGGGAACCTTTTTTCCGGAAGCAGCTGTCAGAAGCTCCATACCCTGCAGCACATGGGGATGGGAAGCAAAGATGATATCCGCGCCAAACCCTGCAGTCTGTCTTGCAATATTCTGCTGGTAATCGTTGGGAGATCTTTGGTACTCTTCACCCCAATGGTAATAGCAGATTACAAGTTCTGCACCATCTGCTCTGGCATCCTGAATGCTCTGCTTGACTTTGAGCAGATCCTGATCCATGTTCCAATAGCTAAAGGTATTCAGAAGCGGCCAGGCCTCAGCCGCAATATGACTTCCATTAATTGTAGGAACACCTCCCACTTTCGGCGTTTCATAGGAATATGCTACAATACCTATTTTTAGGCCTTTCACCTCAACGATGGTATAGTTCTTTTCACCGTCCAGTCTGGTGCCTGCTGTGTTAAGCCCGGCTTTTCTGGTCATTTCCAAGGTGCGCTTCATTCCCGCAAGCCCTTTATCCATAATGTGATTGTTGGAGGTCAGTGCCACGTCAAAGCCTGCGTTCTTCATAGCAGCAGCAAGACTTTCCGGAGCGTTGAACGCCGGATAGCCAGTATAGGTGCCGCCGGCAAAGGTCGTTTCCAGATTAAACAGAGCCAGATCTGCCTGATCAATATAAGGGATAAGATATTGAAAGTTATTATCGAAATTGTATGTTCCTGTACTGCTGTCATATTGAGCAGTCAGCTGGGATTTATGCGCCATCACATCTCCTACCGCCGAGATTCTGAGGTTGATCGCTTCCTCAGGCTCATCTGCAGGAGCGGGTGCAGCAGGGGAAGGAGGCAATGGTATCTGACCTCCATTTTGCCCATGTAAAAGAGGTGGGAGTATAAAATATAATCCCACCGCAATGATTGATGCTGCCGCTATTATGATGATCTTCTTCCAATTGTTAAAAATTGTATCTTTCATTTGAACAAGAGCCAGCTCCTCCATGCTAGACGGATTCGACGCCGGCGATCTCCGGATACTGCTCCTTTAAAATTCTTTCAATTCCGTTCTTTAGGGTCATCTGCGCTCCCGGGCAGCCGTGGCAGGCGCCCTGCAGTCTTACTTTTACAATTTTGTCTGCAGTATATTCTACAAACTCTACGTCGCCGCCGTCCCTTTGCAGAAATGGTCTGATCGTTTCCAGCGCGTCTTTAATATTCTGTTCCATAATAATCCTCCTTAACATTTTGCCCTGCGCTTTCGCGCCGTCTGGCAGAATTTAGACCAGGAAATCACAAATCTGGGATTTGCAGATTTTCATCGTCACTGCCATGTAGGCTCTACTGTATATAAATGAACAAATGCACCATTTGTAATGGTTTTAATTACGACAGATTTGATGGGATCGCCGTTTTCATCGAAGCTAATATTTCCCGATGCACCGGGATAGTTTCTTGTCAAGGCAAGCTGATTTCTGATTGCTTCCCCATTCACAGATGTTCCTGCCGTGCCGATGGCATTGATGGCCAGCAAATATGCATCAAATCCGAGAGCCACTTCACTAGGCGGCTCTTTATCTTGTCCGTATTTTTCCCGATAGGCTTTTAAAAACACCTCTGTGTTGGCTGTGATACCGACCTCCGCATCGTAATATGCTGAAAAAATTGCACCCTCCACAGCAGGTCCCCCATTTTGCAGAAAGTCCTCATTTCCCCAACTATCCGTCCCTAAAAAGGTAAGCTGAATGCCTGCTTCCTTTGCCTGGCGCATAATTTCAAGGGCATCGTCTGTCCGGCTTGCAAGCAAAGCAACTGTTGCACCGGAGTCTTTGATTTCTTTGAGCTGCTTCTTGAAATCTTTCTTCTCAGCGTGGTATTCCACCACTTTGGCCACTGCATATTCATTTGCTGTCAGCTGCACCAGCTTATCACTAAAGGTCTGTGAAACTGCTGCTGCATAGTCATCGTCAGCATCCTTCAAGATCGCCGCACTGGTTATGCCCAGCTGTTCCACGGTATACTTCGCCAGTGCAACCCCCTGAAAGGATTCCACGAAGCAAGTCCTGAAATAATAATCGTTGCTGCTGGTCACAAGAGGATTGGTAGCAGTGATTGCAATTGCAGGAATTTTAGCCTCAGCAAACAAATCTGCCCCTACCAGGGAAAGGGTGTTTCCATAACTTCCGAGCACCACAGATACCTTCTGATCTACAAGCTGCCGTGCGGTAGTGGCTGCAACGTCCACATCGGACTTATTATCGGCATAGACCAGCTCGACTTTCTTGCCGAGAACCTCGGGGAAGAGCTCATGGGCCAGTTCGATTCCCTGTAGTTCCAACTTGCCGTATTCTTTATCCTTCCCCGTTAAGGGTTCAAACACGCCAATTCTGGCAACAGCGGTGTTGTCAGTTTCCGTTTCAATAAAAGTGCTTTTAAAATTACTATAGGTCGCGCAGCCTGTAAGCATTGCCACGCACAGCAGGATCGACAGAGCGGCGAAGCCCGCGGTCCGTCTTTGTCTCTTTATCATGATTCTCTCCAAAAATCAATAGGGTTCTACGAATGATTTGTAAACGAACTGTCCTCCCTGAATGGATTTGATCACGGCAGGCTTAACCGCATCTCCGTTTTCATCCAGTGTAATCAATCCGGTTGCTCCTTCAAAATCCTTTGTGGCGGCAAGCGTATCTCTCAGAGTCGGCCCGGCCGCCGTTGCCGCTTTCTCAATCGTTTCGATAGCCAGCAGGTAAGCATCAAAGCCCAGTGCGCTTACGCCGACAGGCACCTCGTCTTTTCCATACTCAGCAGCAAATGCATCGAGGAATTCTGCGCCTCTGTCCGTCAATGGAGCCGCGGAATCATAGAAGCCGGAATATACGGCGCCTTCAGCTGCTTCACCGGCCAGCCGGATTATCTCAGGATTTTCCCAAGTGTCGCCGCCCAGAAAAGGAAGCGTAATCCCAAGCTGCCTGGCCTGTTTCATGATCAGGGCGGATTCTGTGAAGCTGCCCGGGAAGAAGATGGCCTGCGCGTCAGAGTCCTTTATCGCGGTAAGCTGGACCGTGAAGTCATTATCGCCGGTATTGTAGCGGCCTGCGTTTAGGACGCTGTTTTCATCCCCGGTCAGCAGCTTAAAATTTTCCGTAAAGAGTTTGACAAGCGATACGGAATAGATGCTGGATTCTTCCTGAATAACGGCAATCTTCCTGTAACCGCCTTCCTTAAATGCATAATTCGCCATTACTTTGCCCTGAAACGGATCGTTGAAGCATACCCTGAAGTAATAATCGTTTCCAAATGTAACGAGCGGGTTTGTGCAGGATGTTCCGATTGCAGGCACCTGCGCTTCTTTAAAGATCGGCCCTGCAGCGATGGAATTGGAACTTCCCCAGCTGCCCAGCACGATGCTTGAACCAAAATCATACACCAGTTTTTTTGCCGCATTCTCAGATTCGATCTTGTCTGATTTATTGTCAACATACCTGAGCTCCACAGGCATTTCTTTTCCGTCAATGGTCACGTTAGGATACAGCTTGTGAGCAAGATCGATGCCCTGCTTTTCCAGTTTTCCATCGGCTGCATTCGTGCCGGTCAAAGGCTCAAATACGCCGATTATGATCTTCTCAGGCAATGCGCTTTCGTCATTAACTTTTACGCCATTGGTCTTGTCGACGCTGCATCCTGCCATGAATACAGACAGCATCAGCGAAGCTCCCAACAAAATGACGACCTTTTTCATTGCTTTTTCTCCTTTACGCTCCATCGCGATAAAATGCAACACGCCTAGGCAGCGAGTTTACAAATGTGTTACTCGCCCAGATACGCCTTGCGAACTTGGTCGTTGCCCAGCAGTTCTTTACCCGTTCCTGAAATGGTGATGACGCCGGTTTCCATTACGTATCCGTAATCGGAAATTTCCAGTGCAGCCTTGGCGTTCTGTTCGATCAGGAGCACATTCACTCCCGCTTTATTGATTTCCTTGATGATGCTGAAAATATTCTTTACGATAAGGGGGGCGAGTCCCAGGGACGGTTCGTCCATCATCAGGAGCTTGGGGCGACCCATAAGGGAGCGGGCCACGGCCAGCATCTGCTGTTCTCCGCCGGAAAGTGTTCCCGCAGCCTGCCATTTTCTTTCTTCCAGCCGCGGAAAGAGTTCAAATACCCAATTCCTGTCTTTGGCGATTTCCACCTTATCTTTTCTCGTATACGCTCCTAGAGCAATATTTTCGTCTACCGTGAGGTCAGGGAACACTCTTCTTCCTTCCGGAGTGAGTATGACACCGCTCTTGACGATATTCTTTGTTTTTTCATTGCTGATGTCTTTTCCGTCATAAATGACGGAACCGCAGGTTTTCTGGGTCAGACTCATGATCGCTTTCAGCGTCGTGCTCTTTCCCGCTCCATTTGCTCCGACCAAAGATATGATCTTGCCGTCTTCTATGTTCAGGCTGATGCCTCTCAGAGCGTGAATTCCACCATAGTGGACATGTAAATCTTTAATTTCCAGCATTATTCATCCACCCCCAGATACGCTTCGATTACGCGTGGATTCTTCTGGATCTCGGCCGGATTGCCATCCGCAATCTTGATCCCATAATCCAAAACATAGATCCTTTCGCAGACTCCCATAACCAGCTGCATATGATGCTCGATCATCAAAATGGAAAGATCGAAATCATCCCGGATCTTGCCGATAAAATGCATCAGTTCATCGGATTCCTGCGGATTCATGCCTGCCGCAGGTTCATCCAGAAGCAGCAAAGATGGCTTAGTGGCCAATGCTCTGGCGATTTCAAGATGTCTTTGCTTGCCGTAAGGCAGCGAGGATGCGATGTCATCCTTATTTTTATCAAGATCGAGGATACGCAGGAGATCCATGGATTCCGCTCTCATCTGCTGTTCTTCCTTACGGTTCAGCCTGAAGGTGGCGGAAAAGATATTGGCCTTGATATTCATGTGTTTTGCAATCAGCACATTTTCAAAAACAGTAAGGTCTTTGAAAAGCCTGATATTCTGGAAGGTTCTGGCAACCCCCATTTTCGTGATCCGGTCAGGGGACAGGATCATCGATTTTGTATATTTCCCCTTATTTTCTCCTTGGTAAAGCTCTTTCATCTTCCCGCGGGGGTGGTTAGTTATGATCAAATTATCATTCAGGTAGAGTGCTCCGTTGGTCGGCGCATACACACCGGTAACAACATTGAACGCCGTCGTTTTGCCTGCTCCGTTGGGTCCGATCAATCCAATGATCTCGCCCTTCCGGACTTCGAGGCTCAGATTGTTTACAGCAACGACTCCTCCAAACTGCATTGTGATGTCTTCCAGGCGAAGTACGCTCGTCTTAGCATTATCCATTCAGCGCACCTCCCTTTTTTGTAGAATTCCCCCATAATCTATTTTTGATTCTCTTAAAGAAATTAATCAGGCCATCCCAGGAAAATTCCTTCTGACCCATGATCCCTCTTCTCCAGAAAAGAACCACCAGCATGAGGATGATCGAAAAAACGACCATTCTAAATCCGGTACGCAAAAGCGGTACCTGAAAGTCACCGATCATCATGGGCTGATCGAGGAAACGCAGCCACCATTCCTTTGCTGCTGTAACCAAAAATGCTGCAATAATGCTCCCGGTAACGCTTCCCATTCCCCCGATTACGATAATAAGAAGGATATTGTAGGTCAGCATGATCGGGAATGTGGTCGAAGTGATCGCTCCAAGATACATTGCCAGCAAAGCGCCGGAAATTCCTGTAAAGAACGAACTGATAATAAATGACATCTGTTTATGGGTGGAAAGCTTGATGCCCATTGCTTCCGCCGCGATCTCATCCTCTCGAATTGCTTTGAAAGCCCGCCCGTAGGAACTGGTCAAAAGCAGCACGATAATCGCAATACAGATGGCAGCAACGATGAAAGGTGTATAGTAGGAAGGATTGCCGGGAATGTTGTTTAGCCCCAGCGATCCATTGGTGATACGGTTAAAGGGCGAGCTACCTACGAGGATCCTGACGATTTCTGAGAATCCAAGGGTGGCAATCGCAAAATAATCGCTCTTCAGACGCAATACCGGAGCGCCTACGATAGCGGCGAGCAGCGCTGCGAGTAATCCGGCCGCAATCAGACCAAGCCACAGCGGAAGCTCCACGTTTGCCAGCGGATCAGCGATTCCGTAAAGATAATATACATTGGCCTTTTTATCCACCGGTATCGTCAGTACCGCATAGGTGTAGGCACCAATTGCCATAAAGCCTGCCTGTCCAAGAGAAAACAGTCCTGTGAAACCGTTGAGCAGGTTCATGGAAACTGCGACAAGCGCGTAAATTGTGCCGAGCTGCAGTACAGTCCGCAGCATCGACGAGCTTGAGACTTCTTCGCCGACATAGAAGATAAAAGCTGCGATTACAAGTCCTGCAACGATGGAACAAATGGTTTTTGTCTTTTTCTTCATAATCTACACCTTCTCCGCTAAAGTTTCGCCAAACAAGCCTGTTGGTCTGAACATGAGCACGACAATGAGCAGAACGAATGTGAATACATCGCTGAATTCCGAATACCCTGCCGCTTTGATGAACGTTTCACTAATGCCGATGAGGAACCCGCCCAGTACAGCACCCGGAATGCTTCCGATCCCCCCGAAAACTGCGGCGACGAAACACTTCAGCCCGGGAAGCGAGCCTGCAAGAGGAAATACGGACGGACGCGGTGTGAAATAAAGCATAGATCCCAAGGCCGCCAGAAAACATCCTATGATAAAGGTGGCGCTGATAACGGTATTGATCTCAATCCCCATCAGCTTAGCTGTCTGAAAATCCTTGGACACAGCCCGCATTGCCATTCCGATCTTGGTTTTCTTAATAATAAGCATAAGAAGAATCAGTGCTCCGATCGTAATAATCGGTGTTATGAAGGTCACCACCGAAGTGGACACCTCTCCGAACGTCAAGGTTTTGTTCAGGATCGGAATTGACGGATACTGCTTAGGCAGTGCAGAGAATAGATATGTCGCCAGATTCTGAAGCAGAAATGAAACTCCGATCGCCGAAATCATGATGGACATTCTCGGCGAGGATCTCAGCGGCGAATATGCAAACTTTTCAATGATAACGCCGAGAAGTATCGTGCTTATGATCACAATACCAGCAGAGATATACCAAGGGATCATGAAATCAACCATTGCAAAGATCATGAAATAAGCCGCCATCATAAAAATATCGCCGTGAGCGAAATTGATCAGTCGCAGAATCCCGTATACCATTGTATATCCGATTGCGATGAGGGCATATATCCCGCCGATTGAAATGCCTGCCAGACAGTATTGTAAAAATGCTGTTGTGGTCATTATAGATTTGCCTCCTAGATTA
>JAQSXD010000140.1 GCA_029266295.1 Bacillota bacterium
TGTCAATAGCATCTAGCCATTAACATTTTATAAAATCAAGGACAGATCACCGCGCAAATAAGGGTATTGCTGGGTACCGCGGATCTCTTCAAACGCCGGAACGATTAGAACTATTTTTTTCGACAATACTGGAAGGATCAGAACTATTTTTTTTGACAATATAAGATGCCATACCTGAATTTTCTTTGATTCGATAAACACCCTGTCTTTCGAAGAGAACGGTTCCGCTGATCAGATAATCCTGAAGGCGTTCGTCCTCCTTCATGGCAAGATTTACCAGACAATCCTGACTGCCGCTGTTCACTGCAACGATTAAACGGCCCATTGTTCCCGTTCTGGAAAACGAATAAAAGCTTCCTTCTGCGGAGCGCGGTCGGTAGGCATAGTTTTGGAGATCTGTAATTTTTTTTGTAAAATCAAATAGTCTCCTGTAAAACCGGAAAATTTGTCGGTCCCCTCGTTCCGGCTCAAAACACAATCTGTTGTACGGATCCTTTCCGCCGGTCATTCCGATTTCATCCCCGTAATAAACACAGGGAATTCCCGGCATAAAGGAAATGATCATCAAAGCGAGAAAGAGCCTCTGCCGTGCATACTCCCCTCCTCTGCCGTCATCCGCCAGTACCGTTAGGATACGAGGGGTGTCATGGGTTCCAAGAAGATTCATCAGCGAAGAAAATGCCGGCTGCGGATAGTTCTCCCACATGCTGTTTACCAAATTCTCCAGTGTTTTTCCGTCATGATGATCAATAAGATAATCGATGACGCCGTTTTTCAGCGGATAGTTCATAACGGTGTCGAGCTGACGACCCTGAAAATATGCTCTGCGGCTTCCGTAGGAAATCTTATTGGAAGCATCTTCCCAGACTTCACCGATCAGGGCGCCGTCAGGATTTTCCTCCTTGACGGCTCGTCTTACTGCTTCCAGAAATTCATCGGGAAGTTCATCGGCAACATCAAGCCGAAATCCCGAAGCACCCTGCCGCATCCAGTGACGGATGACCGAGTCTTTTGAACGGGCGATAAAGTCCAGATAGGATGGGTCTGTTTCATTGATATGAGGCAGCGTATCAATTCCCCACCATGATTCATATTCATCGGGATGATTGATAAACCGAAACCAATTATAATAAGGTGATTCCTTGCTTTGATATGCTCCGGTCGCAGGAAATCGCCCTGTTTTATTAAAATACAGGCTGTCGCTTCCCGTATGGTTGAAGACTCCGTCCAGAATGATTCGAATTCCCCGCGCTCCTGCGCACATGCACAGCTCACGAAAGTCCTCTTCTGTTCCCAGCATGGGATCGATTTTTTTGTAATCTGCCGTATCATATCGATGATTGGAGTAGGCTTCAAAAATGGGGTTGAGATAGATCACCGTAACGCCCAGATCTTCCAGATAATTAAGCTTATCGATGATTCCTCTTAGATTTCCGCCGAAGAAGTCGTTGTTCTGTACAATTCCGTTTTCATCGGGCAGCCCGTTGGGGATGCCCCCCCAGTCAGATCGCTTCACATAACGTTTGTTCTGCTCAGGGGCTATGTAGACGTCGCTCCTGGCGAAGCGATCAGGAAAAATCTGATACATCAAGCCAGATTTCAACCAGTCCGGTGTCTGAAAATCCTCCGAATAAACCGTCAGCTGATATGCCGGGGTTTTTTCAAATCGAACCGGTTCCTCTTCTGAACCATTGGCGTTCCCGTCTGCTTGATACGTTACCTCAAAATGATAAAAGAAAAGGCCTAGATCATTCATCCGCAGAGAAAACTGATAGAGGTCTTCCTCTTTTTCATCCTCACGAGCGCCAGCAACTCTGGCGATTTCCCCATTGTCAGAGGAGAGAACCAGACATGCAGAAGCAACAGACCTGCCGCCTGTGATTCGGATTCGAAATGACAGGTCTGTGTGCCTTGGCACTGCCCCGAAGGGCATTTTATAAAATGATTTTCGTGAATTAAATTCAATCATTGATCGATTTGATCCCCCAAATTTTTTCGGCATATTCTCTGACACTTCGGTCTGCAGAGAAGACGCCAGCTTTGGCAATATTGGTCAGAGACATTCCTCCCCAGCGATGGATGTCTCCATAAGCAGTAGAAACCTCCTGCTGGGCGTTTTTGTAACTTTCAAAGTCAGCAATCACGAAATAATGATCGGCTTCTCCGTTGTAGCCTGTGGTCAGCGAATTGATGATGTCACCAAAGTTTTCACCTGGAATACCCCCTGAAAGGAATTTAATGATTTCAGAGATCGCCTTGTTATCCTGATAAAAGCCCCATGGACTGTAAAGGCCTTGCCCTTTTAGTTTTTCTACCTCTTCTACACTCATACCGAAAAGGAAGATATTCTCCCGTCCGACGGCATTGTAAATTTCCACATTGGCTCCATCCATCGTACCAATCGTAACAGCACCGTTAAGCATGAGCTTCATATTTCCCGTACCGGAAGCTTCTGTACCCGCAAGGGAAATCTGCTCGGACAAATCTGCTGCGGGCATGATCATCTCAGATAGTGATACGGAGTAATTTTCCAAAAACACAATTTTGATCCGATCTCTGATCACAGGATCCTTTTCCAGCTGCTCCGAAAGCTTACAGGCCAGCCTGATAATCTGCTTTGCCATATAATACCCTGCTGCTGCTTTGGCACCGAAAATAAACGTTCTCGGCTGGATCTCCAAATTGGGATTTTCTTTGATTCGGTTGTAAAGGTCGATGATATGAAACAGGTTCAAAAGCTGCCGTTTGTACTCATGGAGACGCTTTACCTGAACATCAAAGATCGAGTCTGGGTTTACAATAATCCCATTACTGTTTTTTATTCTTTCAGCCAGTCGCAATTTATTATCTCGTTTGATGACCGCCATCCGTTCCAGCACTCCGCGGTCCTCTTTGTATGCCAGAAGCCTTTCCAGCTCTCTGGAATCCCGTTTAAAGCCTGATCCACAAAGCTCTTCAATGAGGCCGGAAAGCTTTGGATTTGCTTGACAAAGCCATCTTCTGTAGGCAATTCCGTTGGTTACATTGGTGAATTTCTCCGGTGTCATTTCACTGAAACCGCTGAAAAGTTTCTCTTTTATAATACCGCTGTGCAGAGCCGAAACACCGTTTACCGTATGCGATGTGGCAACACAGAGATTTGCCATGCGGATTTTACCGTTGAATATGACCGCCATCTCATTTCTCCGCATTTCATTGGCTGGGAAAGCCTTATGAAGTTCATCATTGAAACGGCGATTGATTTCTTTCAATATGGAATGAAGTCTTGGCAGAAGTCCTGCAAACAGAGCTTCCGGCCATTGTTCAAGGGCTTCCGGCATGACGGTATGATTTGTGTAGGATACGGTTTTTGTCACGATGTTCCACGCATCATCCCATTCATATTCGTGATCATCAATGAGTATGCGCATCAATTCAAGAATTGCCATGGTAGGATGGGTATCATTGATATGCACCGCAATCTTTTCGTAGAACCGGTCAAGGTTGCCGTAGGTGCAAAGATGGCGTTTTGTAAGGGTTTGCATGGAGGCAGAAATAAAAAAGTATTGCTGTTTCATGCGAAGAATTTTCCCTTCATCATGGGCATCCTCCGGATATAGAATTTTAGAAATAATCTCAGCCTGATGCTTTTCCTCCATGGCCTTCAGATATTCCCCTTTGGCAAAGAGCTCCATATCAATACTGATGGGCGAAGTGGACTGCCAAAGCCGCAGGGTGTTGACCACTTCACTGCCATATCCCGATATTAGCATATCCCTTGGGATCGCGATGACTGTGGTATAGTCTGAGTGAATGAGCTTCATTCTCCCCTTGTCATCCCAGACTTCCGAGAGTTTTCCGCCGAAATGCACTTCTTCCGCTTCATCTTCCTTGGTGATCAGCCAGCTTTCCCCAAGATCCAGCCAGTCATCAGGCTGTTCCACCTGCCTGCCGTCTTTGATCTGCTGTTTGAAAATTCCATACTCGTAGCAGATAGACATGCCTTGCCCGAGCATACCCTGTGATGAAATTGCATCCAGATAGCAGGAGGCCAGCCTTCCAAGACCGCCGTTTCCCAGCCCCGCATCTGGTTCCATTCGGTAAAGCTCCTCCAGATTTCCGCCTAGTTCCCCTAGTGCTTCCTGGAACTGTTCTTCTAATCCTAAATTAAAAATATTATTGCGAAGGGAAGTTCCGGGTAAAAATTCCATAGACAGATAGATAACTTGTTTCTCAGTTTGCGCACATACCGTGTCGCTGTTTTTCAGCCAAAGCTCTGATAAGATGTCCCTTACCACAAAGCAGGCTGCGCGAAAGATCTGGTGCTTTGTAGCATTGCCAGACTCCCTTCCAAAGTATCTTGTCAGCTTTCCTTCAATTAAACGTGAAATATCTTGCGATGTATAAACATAGTCCATAAGCAGGTAACCTTTCTGTTATCACAAGCGGCTCAAAGACTCCATTCCCTTCATGAGGCGGAGATTAAGAGCCGCTGAATTTCAATCTTATTTTAGCATTTCCTTATAGAGCCTGATATATTGCTTTGAAGAGGCTTTCCAGGAAAAATCCGTGTTCATTCCGTTGTTAATAGCCTTGTTCCATATTTCTTTATCCCAATATAGGGCAATGGCACGTTGGATAGCTCCAAGCATATCATGCGCATTGACGGATTGGAATGTGATGCCGTTTCCGGTTTCGCGTTCCGGATCAAATGGCTTGATGCTATCCTTCAGCCCTCCTGTTTCTCTAACCACTGGAATCGTTCCATAGCGAAGGGCAATCATCTGAGCAAGACCGCAGGGTTCACTGACGGAAGGCATGAGAAACAGATCCGCTCCTGCATAGATCCGGCTGGCTCGCTCTGCGGAAAAGCTGGTGGTGACAGAGACCCGCCCGGGATATTTTCCCGCAATTTCATTGAAAAAATCTTCATATTGCTTTTCCCCTGTTCCAAGCAGGACAAACTGGATTTTCTCTTTCATGATTTCTTTGAAAACACTGATCACCAAGTCGATTCCCTTGTGCTCTGTCAATCTTCCGATCATGGCGATTACTGGAATTTCATCATCAGCGATCAGATCCAATTCAGCTTGAAGCGCGCGCTTATTCTCCAGTTTTTTATCAACGGAATTTTTTGAATACTTCACAGAGATACAAGGATCCTTTGATGGATTGTAAAGCTTCGTGTCAATTCCGTTTAAAATACCATGAAGTTTGTAACTGTTCTCCTTAATAATGGTCTCCAGTCCTTTCCCGTAGAAAGGAAAGGTAATTTCTTCAGCGTAAGTACTGCTAACTGTGGTGAGACGGTCACAGGTCACGATCGCACCTTTCATAAAATTCACCGCTCCGCTATAGTCCAGAACGCCTCTTTCTCCTTCAGAAATTCCTAGGACATCATGGAGTATGGCAGGATCAAACTTACCCTGGTATTCAATATTATGAATGGTAAATACGGTTCTGAGCCTGTCATATGCAGGATTTCCGCGGTAAAGCGTCTTTAGGAACACAGGAACCAAGGCGGTCTGCCATTCACTGCAGTGAAGAATTTCCGCTTGAAAGTCCAGCAAAGGGAGCACTTCGAGAGCTGCCTTCGAGAAGTAAGCAAAACGCTCTCCATCATCGTAATAGCCATAATATGCATCCCTTTTAAAATACTGTTCATTGTCCAGGAAATAAAGGGTGACACCTTCTTGCTTTAACGTGTAGATTCCGCAATACTGGGTTCTCCATGAAAGCGGCACCGTACACTCACCGAGCAACGTCAATTGATCTTCATATGTTTCCCGAATTTTGGGATAAAGGGGCAGCATCACTCTGGCGTCTGCTCCCAGTTTGTTCAGTTCACCTGGGAGTGAGCCAATCACATCCCCGAGACCTCCGCTTTTTGCAAAAGGCTCTGCCTCCGAACTGATGAATAAGATATTCATAAAATCACCTGCCAATCTTTAACCATCTCAGACGTTCCTTATGGAAGCACTGATTGGATGAAGTGTGCGCTCGGAATGAATCAGCGCGTTCCTATATGATACTTTTCTTCTCAATGACCACGGGATACGTCTCGTGCCCCACAAGCTGTCTGCTTTCCCGCACAATTACATCCTTATCCAGAATCACATAGTTTAATGAGACATTTCGCATGATCTCTGTATTTTGCATCACGATGCTGTTTTGAACCACTGCGCCTTTCCCCACAACCACTCCACGGGAAAGAATGGAATTGATCACCGTTCCCTCAATGCGGCAGCCGTCGGAAATAATGGAATTTGAAACCTTGCTGCCTGCGCCGTACTGTGCCGGAACGCTGTCCTTTACCTTCGTATATACCGGCATTTCAAAGGTCTGCCTTCTCACATCCTCTTTGAGCAGCCTCATATTTTCTTTCATATATCCGGAGACGCTGCTAATTTCAAAATAATTCTTTCTGTATTCATACCCACGGATATTCAGCTGGTTGCTCAGTCGTTGGATGATATCCCGATAAAAGTCATAGCGTCCGTATGCGATGGAATCGGCCACCAATGATTCCAGAAGAGATTTTCTTAAGACGAACATTCCCAAACTAAAGGTAGTGGTATTCGGATCACAATCGTCGTTGAAATAGCACAATTCGTTGACCCGTTCCTGATCATCCATACGAAGAAGAGGAATCCCGTCGGGCAGTTCAAAATCCGGTCTTTGCCTTGCATAAACAGCTGTGATATCTGCTTGGCGATCGATATGGCTCCTGATGATTTCATCATAATCGATGGAGCATATAAAGCTGCTCCCTGTTATCACAACGTACTCCGCCAAGGAGCGCTTAATGGAGTGCATATTCTTTGAAAGTGCATCAATCGTTCCCAGATACGTTCCGTTATCGGTGCCGCCTGGATTGGAAAAAGGCGAAAGAATTCTAAGCCCGCCGATTTTTCTGGTCAGATCCCATTCCTTCCCAGAACCCAAGTGGTCGATGAGCGAGTGATAGTTGTTTCGAGTGATAATGGATACCTCTTGAATTCCCGAATTCACAAAATTGGATAGAATGAAATCAATAATGCGGTATTTCCCACCAAATGGAACGGAGGAAAGCGTTCTTATTTTCGTAAGCTCTCTGAGATTTTCTCGGTCAGCATATGAAAAAACAATTCCTAATACTTTCATACTCATTCACTCTCCTTCTTTGCGATGCTCTCCCCTACCATTGCGCCTGCTGGGATCACGGTATCGTCGGCGATGATGATATTCTGGCCAATCACACTAATATCAGGGTGCGTTCCTTCCGGAAGTGTTTCTTTTCCGGCTCCCAGTTTTACATTCAATCCAATTACCGTATCTGCCGCAATGATCGTATACGCAACCACCGAACCTTCCCCGATGGTTACACCTGGCATCACAATGGAGTTGCTGACAGTAGCACCTTTTTGGACAGTTACACCGGGAAAGATAATGCTGTTCTCAATCGTTCCGTCGATATTACAGCCTTCGGAGATACTGGAATTCTTAAGTACTGCATTTTCGCCGATGTATTGGGGCGGTAGAAACCCGTTTCTGGAATAGATTTTCCATGGCGGATCATTGAGTTCAATGGGTACCTCTGGATTCAAAAGATCCATATTTGCCTCCCAGAGTGACTCAACGGTTCCAACATCCTTCCAATAGCCTTTATACTCGTAGGCATACATTTTCTCGTCGGCTTCCAGCATTTTGGGTATGATGTTTTTGCCAAAGTCATTCTCTGATTTTTTGTCGGTTTCATCTGCTATGAGATATGCCTTTAACTTTTCCCAGTTGAAAATATAGACCCCCATAGAAGCCAGGGTGCTCTTGGGATTTGCGGGTTTTTCCTCAAATTCATATATTTTTAGAGTTCCATCTGTATTCATCACGCCAAATCTGCTTGCTTCTTCATAAGGAACATCGATGACAGCGATGGTACAGTCGGCTCCCTTCTGCACATGATAATCCAGCATCATTTTATAGTTCATCTTGTAGATATGATCGCCGGAAAGAATCAGTACATAGGTCGGTCTGCTCATTTCTATGTACTCAATATTCTGATAGATCGCGTTAGCGGTACCTTTATACCATTCCCCTGCTTCCGCCTTCATATACGGAGGTAAAATGGTGATTCCGCCGAACAGTCTGTCAAGATCCCAGGGCTGCCCGTTGCCGATATAGGCGTTCAGCTCCAAAGGTCTGTATTGGGTTAGGACACCAATGGTGTCAATGCCGGAATTTACGCAGTTGGAAATGGGAAAGTCGATGATCCGGTATTTGCCGCCAAACGGTACCGCCGGCTTGGCAACATGATTGGTCAGAATGCCCAGGCGGCTGCCCTGGCCGCCTGCCAGCAGCATGGCGATCATTTCCTTTTTCTTTGCGTTGGACATTTTATGCACCTCCAAAATATTGTTGATAGACCTGTCAGGTCGGTTTCAAAGGAATACTCATACCCATTATGGCTGATTTCTTCCGCCTTGGATTTAGATTCAGCGGCAGCATTTTCTGCCGTACCTCCATATTTCTCAAGGCCGGAATGGAACACTATTTTATAAATACCCGGTTTGGGTACTCCTATTCGGTATTTTGTTCTGGTAACAGGAGAAAAATTGCAGGCTGCAATCAGCTCCTCCCCTTTTTGATTGATTCTGCGAAACGTAATGACATTGTTGTCGGCATCATCAGGATTGATCCATTTGAAACCATCCCAGCTATCATCCATTTCCCAAAGTTCTGAAGACGAAAGATAGAGGTGATTCAGGTCACGGGAAAATGCAAGAAATTTTTTGTGCATTTCAAAA
>JAQSXD010000141.1 GCA_029266295.1 Bacillota bacterium
TACGCAAAATATTAGCACAATGTCAGCGTCGATGTACAAAACCGTTTTCTTGTTCAACCGTCGCTAAGGGGTTGGCAATATTGATGCAGACAATGGCTAAGTCAGGATTCTGGTAGGCCATTTGCCAGAACGGATGCTTGATAATTGACCTGGTGTTATATTTGTTGCGCACGAATTAACAAAGGAAATGAAAATGCACACGATTATGCACCATGTACCACCGTGTGCATCTTTTAACGATTAAAGTTTCTCTGATAAAACTTTGGTTTCTCTTCTGTTCGTTGCCATTCCCATATATGTCATGCCGTAAAGCGATGCAAAACGGTTCATGGTGTATTCACCTGCTTCTAGCATCCACTTCTCCGGTGCTGCACCTTGGAATAGGAAGAACAACTTCCTCCCACTAAGTTCTCCCTGACTCACCGGTCCATAGAATCGATCCAGCAATGTACGAACCGCGCCGCTCAAATTGTGCCAGTAAACCGGCGAACCGATCACAAGCGTCTCAGCTTCTTTTATCTTTGCCAATACTTCGTTGAACTGATCTCCGGGTAGCTCCTGTCCATAGGTATTGATTCTGTAATCAGCAAGGTTCAATGTCTCATATTCTTTGCCCTTCAGAAGCTCTTCAGCCAGTGACGCCGTATTACCCTTCTTCTCAGGACTTCCGTTGATAAATAAAATTTCCATGTTCTTTTCCTCCTACACACATTTCTTCAATATATCAAAGATTACAACCCGATCCAGCTTCCTTGCGCATCCCGCCGTCAGATTGCAGGTACCAGTGGTTATTTTATTTCAAATGCAGACTCTCCAGCCACTCGGCTATTTCTTCATCTGTGGACTTGCTGGAGAATCTTTCTCCTTCGAACCATTTTCCTGTTCCAGCCATGGCGGCGAGTTCATTGCCGCTTTCACCAATCGACGAGCTTGCTGATGTGCAGAACGGGATGACCGTCTTGCCTATAAAATCATTGTTCTTGACAAAGTCATCCACGACCCAGGAAGCACTCTGCCACCATATTGGATATCCGATAAAAACGGTGTCATAGGAGTCGAAGCCTTCTACATCTGTTGTCACCAGTTCAACATGCCGTGTATCCGGATTGTCATGTTCCGTGCTGACTCGGCTTTTATCATCCCCATAGTTCAAATCTTCAGTGGTATATGGGTCTACTGGTTTGATTTCAAAGACATCCGCTCCCAGCTTTGCTACAATCGTATCCGCGATTTTTTCTGTTGTCCCGGAAGCAGAATAATAAGCAACCAGGATGTGTGGCTTATCAGCACTCTCCGTATCTTTTGACACTTCAGTTTGCTGCGTGCTCTGTGAAGCTGTTCCTTCTGTCGTCGCTGTCCCCGTTCTGCCACCAGAGTTTGAGCCGCAACCGGAAAGAAGTACCGAGGATAGCAGGAAAACGGCAAGGAAACCAATCAATTTTTTCATAATAACCTCCTGTCATATCCGATAATCAGAGTTTCTTACCGAAAAACTCCACCAGCTTGCCGACTGCCTGCTCCACATATTCCGGTTTCCAGTAGGTTTCGATGTGGGTTGCACCCGAAATCAGGAACAGCTCCTTGTCATTCGTTCCGGTCGCTGCAGCAAATACCTTCTCTGTCATATAGAATGTATCTGCGGCAGTTCCGGCCATCATCAGCAGCGGCTGATTGATCAAATCAGCATTGTCAGAAGCATCGAAGCTCATCAAATCAAGAAAGCTGCTTACCGTGTAACGGAAGGTAGACTGCGGATGGCGGTGGGTTTTTGCATAGTAATAGTAGCCGTCACGATAGAGACCGGCCGGCAGAGTCTTTGCCTGCTCCTCCGGCATATCACACATATCAGGTGTATAGAGCACCTCGCCGCCCTCGGCTTCCTGCTGACGCGCTTTAGAAGCATTCAGAAGTCTCTCCTGAATGGTAGCAGTCTGGCTATCGAGGAATCCGTTTCTTCTGACCACGCCGGAATTGAACATGGATAGGGTCGCAACAGCCTTAAATCTCTTGTCCGTCTGTACCGCCTTGATCGTATAGCCGCCTCCGCCGCAGATGCCGAGGATGCCGATCCGTTCGCGGTCAACGCCGGGATACTGTGCAATGATGTCAGCCACACGATGGATATCCTCTATACGATTGGCAGGTTTATCCGTGTTGCGCGGCTTTCCCTCGCTGCCACCCTGATAGGCTGCATCCATTGCAACGGTAATATAACCATGCTCCGCCAGCCGCTGCGCATAGTTTCCTGCTACCTGTTCCTTCACGCCGCCATTCGGATGTGCGACCACAACGGTCGGATACGTCTTGCTGTCATTTTTCTGATAGCCTGCCGGAGTGTAGACATTGGCCGCGATTCTTAGTCCGTTAAGGTCATAGGCGATGGGGTGTATATTTACCTTACCTTCTTTATTTTCTGTGATCGCTCCCTGATAAACCAGTCCAAACAGGTTGTCATTGTGGGTGTTTTCCGCTTTGATTTCCTCTATTGTCTTCACTGTAAATGCTCTGCTCATTGTAATATCCTCCATTTTGAATTAACTAATTTGATTGTAATCTTCATCTGTGACGGGCTCCAGCCATTCCACTGACGCTCCTTCAGCCGGTATGGAAAGCGCAACATGAACAAAGCGGCTGTCCTTTGCCGCTCCGTGCCAGTGCTTTACCTCAGCAGGAATATTGACAACATCACCCGGCGTAAGCTTCTGCGGTGCTTCTCCCTCTGCCTGGTACCAGCCGTTTCCTTCCGTACAGAGAAGAATCTGTCCTCCCTTATGATGGATATGCCAGTTATTTCGGCATCCCGGTTCAAAGGTGACATTGGTCACACGCATAGGGTCGGTAACCAATGGGTTTACAAAACTCTGACCGCTGAAATATGCTGCATTTCCTGTATTCTCCACACCGAGACCGAAGAGCGGTCTTCTTAACACCTTCTCATCGATCAGCGTTCTCCATACAGCCGTTTCTTCCTCGGTAAAACCCTGTGACTGGCAGATACCGGTATGGGTTCGCAGCTGGGCCTCCGCTCCCGGAAGGGTTGCGATCACACTAATCGTCACAAGCTCTCTTTCCTCCCGCGTCAGAATTCCTCTGGAAAAGAGATCACAAAAGAGATGTTCTTTCAGGAAATCATCGATCCCCGGTGCAAAGCGTGCATAGGCGGCTGTCGGACGGACCCCGATCAATTCTTCTCTGGTCTGTTTCCCGTATAAATTCTTATCCGTTCCTTCCGGCAAAATCTCTGCCGCAGCGCCCTCGATATCCTTGATGCCATTGTCCCCACGTTCTTTCAAGACCGACATCAGTACGCCGATGCCATTCAGTGCCCTTGGAAATCCGCAATAGGCATAGCAGTGCATCAGAATCTCACGAAGTTCACTAATCGTGAATCCATCCTCCAATGCGCCATTCAGTTCTTTTTTTAATGAACTCATATCACCGACCGCCGCATAGGCAGCGCTTAGAGCGATGTGTACTTTTCTTTTCGATAAAATCTGCTCCATATTCATTCCACTTCCTTTCTCCAAAACAATCACACAAGATGATTCTCTCGAATCCAATGATCCATCAGCTCTGCGATTTCGATATTATTCTTTTCCACAAACGAAAAATGGGAGTTTCTTGTAATTCCGGCATCTGGGAGGGAAACGACCTTCGCATTCCCCCCATGACGATTGATGCATTCCACAAAGAGTTCCGCCATCTCCCTGCGGGCTCTCCAATGATCCTGCGGCCAATCCGTTGATGCTTCCCTCGGAATAAAATCGCCATAGTAGATGCAGATCGGCATCTTTGTCAGACGCTCAAATTCCTCAACGGGAATGCCCGCTGCGGAAAGGGAACCAAAAGGACTTAAGGATGTGATCGGGTCTGGCACCTCGCTCTGCGGGAATACAAAACCGCTTCCCGGCTCAAATGCAATCACGCCCTGCACCTTGTTGCTTAAGATAGCGGTTCTCCAGCCGGGGCCTCCACCCTGTGAATGCGTCACAAGAATGCCTTTTTGCAGTTTCTCAAATAATGCCGCAATCGCATCTGCAATCACCTTCTCGTCGTAGTCTCCGGTATTTGGCGTCATCCAGCGGAGGAACTGATCCATTGCCTCCGCTCCTTGTGGGAACTGGGACCCCTGCCTGAGATTCGGCCATGTTCCCAGCCGCCAGGTATGATACCAGAGCTGGTCGTCTGGTTTCCCTGAGATAATGCCATCCAACGTGCTTCTGCCTGCTTTACCGCGTCTTGGCTGGTCGACCAGATACACGCCATAACCCTTTCTTAAAAAGAGGGTGTCAAAGCCTTCTCTGCCATCCGGTGTCATGCCCCATGCAACCCCGGAGGACAAAGCTCCGTGCAGGAATACCAGAGGATTCTTGTTTTCGTTCACCGGGAGCTGATACGATACATAAGCATGATCTCCGTGCAGTGTCTGTCCGAGCGGATCTGCCGGATTCTCGTAATTGATCTTGCCCGGTGCAGTTTTTATTACTCCTCCGGTTATAAAACTTCCCTGTTCTCGAATAATCAGGGGCTCTTTTTCTGCCATACCATAACCTCCATATATGTCGGACGAAACGATCGTCCGTTTCTCTCTTACATTTGATTTTTCCAGAAAGCCACTGCATCATTGATCCAGCCGTCCGCAACCGTTCCTGTACCAAGACCAAATCCGTGGCTGAGCCCTTCGTAAGCATGAAATTCTGTTGGAATGCCATAACTGTCCAGCGTTTCCAGCCTGCTCCGCATCGTTCTCCAGCTTGCAATACCATCGTTTGTTCCGACGCATGCATAGGTTGGTGCATCCTTTGCTGAAGCCGCAGAGTATCCGGTATACTGCATAATGACAGCTGCAGCCTGCACAATATCCGGTCTTCCATAAGCCGCCATGCTATCACCATTACCAAGCGCCGCAGCCATCCTCGCCCCGGCGGAACCGCCCCAGAGGGAATACCCCTCCGGATCAACCTCAAGTTCTTCTGCGTTGTCATAAATAAACGCAATCGCCTGTGCAAGATCTGTGTACGGATCATCGGGGCGATAAATCAAAGCAAAAGCATTGTATCCTTTCTTGCTCACTTCCAGTGCATGTGGAAAGCTGTCATGCATTGCTCCGACATACATAAAACCGCCGCCTGCATTCATGACTGCAAATTTTGCTCCGGGCTCTCCCTTAAAGAAAAACAAACCCGTATCTTTTTTCGTCGGATCAGAAGCCATTTCCCGCTCTGAATAGATCGGATAGAAGATTGTTTCACCATTCTCAGCCCGGCTCTTTAAGTCATTCACGATCTCTACTGTTTTTTCTTTCTTTATATCCGAGTACCAGACATAGACATTACTGCTGCTGATATCCGCAAGGGTCATATCCCCGGTTATCGTTCTGTCTACCGGGAAAAGGAGCCTTCCAAAATCTCCAAATACAGGATCATTGATAATTTCCGATACCGTTGTATTTTCTGTCACGGGATTCGCACCGATCTGTGTTTCTTCCCGAGTCACATTATTAAGATTCACTTCCTCTTTATCACTGCCTTTCGATGTTGTTGTCTGCACATCTAAAGATTCCGCATTCTGTACTTGCGCAGTCTGTTCACTTTCACTTTGAGCCGGGGCAGGGGTTCCCGTTCTGGTTCCGCACCCGGTCAGGCTGGTCAGAAAGATCATGGCAGCCACCGCTGTAAATAATACCGGTCTTTTCAATATCATCTCACCTCTTTCCCACTCATTTTGCAATCTCCGAGCCGCCGAATACCGCCGACATCGGGATGGCATTCAGTCTGGCATCAATGCTGCTGACCTCTTTTGCAGTCAGTTTCACATTTGCTGCACCACTATTTTCTCGGATTCTTTCAATCTTTCTGCTTCCGGGGATTGGTACGATGTACGGCTTCTTGCAAAGCATCCATACCAGAGAAATCTGTCCCATCGTCGCCTGCTTTTCTTCTGCCAGCTCTTTGATCAGATTGAAAAGCTCTTTATTCCGATCCATGGCCTCCGCTTTGAATTGCGGCATTGCGCTGCGATAGTCTAACTTAGGATCAAACTTCGCTTCCTTGCCATACGCACCGGTGAGCACTCCATTTGCCATCGGTGAGAAAGCTACCAGTCCGATGCCCAGCTCTTCCAGCACCGGGAAGAGTGCTTCATACTGTCGCGCCATCATGGAATATCGGTTCTCCACCGCTGTCACCGGGCAAACCGCATTGGCACGGCGCAGATAATCTTCATTTGCTTCAGAAATTCCCCAGTGAAGGATCTTTCCTTCCCGCATAAGTTCTGACATCACGCCGGCAACCTCTTCCGGAGAAATATCCGGATCGATACGATGCTGAAAATACAAATCGATTCTATCTGTCTGCAAGCGCTGCAGCGACCCTTCCACAGACCTGCGGATCATCTCGGGGCGAGCATCCGGGATAAGTCCATGATTCACCTTTCCATCATCCAGATCAAAATGGATACCGAACTTGCTGATGATCTGCACTTGTTCTCTGTATGGTTTTAGTGCTTCTCCCACCATCCGTTCATTATCGTGGGGATCATCCTGCGTACCGTATACCTCAGCTGTGTCAAACAGCGTATATCCCATTTCATAAGCTGCCTGTATTGAGCGAACGGCTTCGCCTTTTTCTGTCGGTACACCGTATGCATGGCTGAATCCCATGCAGCCAAGTCCAACCGCTGAAACTTTGAATTCATTTCCTAATGTTCTTATTTCCACCTCTGTCATCCTCCCCGTCTTATTCCTGTCTGTCAAAGTCCGGTACGAACTTAAGATATCCTTCCAGTGCTTTCTTGGTAGCTGTATAATATTTTACGTTCTTGTCTACAGATGCGATTTTCTGCATCTCTTCATCCGTCAGAGTGAAATCGAAGATATTCAGGTTATCCCTGATATGCGCCTCGTTCTTCGAACCGGGAATAACGACATTGCCCATCTGAGTATGCCAGCGAAGGATGATTTGTACATTGCTTTTTCCATACTTTGCTGCAAGCTCTGCGAACACCGGCTCGTTTATCAGATTGCTGTCACCATGTCCCAGGGGATACCATGCCATGACGACAGTGCCCATATCTTTCAGAAACGCTTTGAGACCTGTCTGAGGATAATAAGGATGCGCTTCTGTCTGAACCACTGCGGGCTTGATTTCCGTGGCATCAACTACTTCCTGAATCTGTTCGATTGTAAAATTAGAGAGCCCAAGGCTCTTAACCTTTCCCGCCTTAACTGCACGTTCCATCGCCTTATAAGCACCGATATAATCACCGACCGGCTGATGTAGAAAAAGGAGATCGATATAATCCGTATCTAGTCTTTTTAAGGTATCTTCAATTGCCTGGTCTGCTGTTGCATAGGTACTCGGCCACAGTTTCGTGGACAAATAGATAGTTTCTCTCTTCAAACCGGAAGCCTTCATTCCTCGTGCTACAGCTTTCTCATTCATGTATGCATTTGCCGTGTCGATTAGGGCACATCCATGATTCAATGCAGAAATTACTGCTGCCTCTGCATCCTTTGGTTCCATCAAAAAAGTTCCGATTCCAGCCAAAGGCATCTCGGTTCCATTATTTAGTTTTAAAAATTCCATATTTATTCTCCTCATTCTCATATCTAGTATGCAATCTCTGTTTGTACAATGAAATTTTATCGTATTTTTTTAAAAGAGTACAATATTTCTTACGCATTGTGCTATACTTAAGATGTATACTAAAAAGGAGTGATCTGATCATATGATTGAAATTTATTTACTGGAACACCTAAGAGCGTTTTATGAATGTGGAACCTTATCAGCAGCGGCGGAACAACTCCACGTCGCGCAGCCATCTGTTTCCCGCTCCATGCAAAAGCTGGAGGACATATTGGAAGTTACACTGTTTGAACGCCAGAAAAACCGAATTATACTGAATGAGACCGGAAAACTTGCTGCTGAATATGCAAAGCGGATTCTAGGTGAAGAGGAAGAAATGAAAGCTCATATCAAGGCTTATGATAGGAGTCTTCATACCTTAACCATTGGAAGTTGTGCCCCTGGTCCACTCATGGAACTCCTGCCCACTGCCACAGCAAGTCTACCCGGCATGACATTATCCTCTGCTATGGATACAGAAGAGAATCTGCTCAAAGGACTTTGGAATTCAGACTACGGCATGATTATACTGGCGAAACCACTATCTGATGAGGCTTTCCTATGTAAAGAGTATCGGAGTGAGCAGTTGATGTTGTCAGTGCCACCCTTTCATCCTGCTGCATCTTATAAAAAAATTACTTTTGCAGAATTGGATGGGCAAAATTTCATCATGTATGCACATGTTGGTTTCTGGGAAGATATCGTTCGGGAAAAGATGCCTCATGGCAAATTTTTTAAACAAGAAGATATGGACGCAGTTGGTGAGCTTGCAAAGTCTTCTGATCTTCCTTCTTTTTCGAGCGATATAACACTCCGTATGATACCTTCCCGGCGTAACAACAGGATTAATATCCCCTTTTCCGATCCCGAAAGCCGAGTAACTTATTACTTAATCGTACTTGCTAAGACAGAAAAGTTGCTTCGGCCTTTACTGAGAAATCTATAAATCACTTATATTTAGCATACTGATGTTTGTTGTTACTGCACAAGAAAGAGTCTGGCTTGCCAGACTCTAGCGCTGACGCGCAGTCACTTCAGTGACAAATTTCCTTGGCGCGTCATGCGCATCCTGCCTGGAGGGCTTTTTATTTACTAGGAAAGTTGGTTGAACTTTCCTAGTAAATAAA
>JAQSXD010000142.1 GCA_029266295.1 Bacillota bacterium
CAGAGTGCGTTCACTCTTGGCTACTTCTCTTCCCTGTTCTGACATTAATTATTTACCTCCTTTTTCTCACATAGAACTATGATTAGACTCTTGCATTTTCGCTTCACCGTAAGATTTGCTGTCTTTCAGCGAATTTTCAGTATTGATGCAATACTTCATATAACTTTCAATTATCATGCCAATCTTATCTTATCAAAGCATTATATATTAAATTTTCAGACAATGGTCTATTTTGACTGGATGAGCCTGTCCTGATCGCTAATTTTGTGTTCACTCATTTCGAAATATTGACTGAAAAATCTCAATTTTGAAAAAACCGTATCTGTTATGTCTCAGTTTTGAAACCCAAGAACCAGACCTGTCCAGTTCCACGCCAAGGGGTTACCGCTTATCATAAACCGAGATAATGATACACCGCCAGCAATACAGCCCCCGGCACTCCTAAAACGCCGACGATCACAGCAGATAGGATATTCAGAGAGATGTGGAGCCCCCAGTAGGATCCGACCCAGTTTATTACCACAATAGAAACCGCTCCTGCAATACTGTTAATTACAAGCCTTAAAAGGATTTTAATCGGCACCAGAAACATATACCCTACTACATAAAGTGTAAAGATTCCAAGGGCATAGGCAAGAAGGATCCCGATTTCTGTACTCATATCCATATTATTTGCACCCCCTTGTATAATTTATGTCCATTATGAATAAAATAGAATTGAGAACTTGACGAAAGGATGTGAGGGCAGATGAGCACACCACTAAATGGTATTGCCGGTACGGCGAGTAAACTTTACCATCAGGTTCTGAATATACCTTATCCGAAAAACGATGAGGAACAGCTGCTCAGTTCTATAAAAGCAGCCCATTCGGACTGGCAGAGGGCAGAAGCTATGTTTCACGAAGTAACTGACCCAGACCTGGTTGATTACACAATCTATGATATGCTGGCAGCAAAAACGAAATATACTTACTTACTTAAAACGGCAAAAAACAAGGACCTGCATTGGTAGGGTCCTTGTTTTTTTAACAGTAAAGATATTTTTATGATAATCAAGAAGTTCGGCTATCAGTTCGCTATAATTCCCGCCGTCCTTCCATGGCTTTTGATAAGGTCACTTCATCCGCGTATTCCAGATCACCGCCGACGGGAACGCCGTGGGCGATTCTGGAAACCTTAATCCCGGAAGGCTTGATCAGGCGCGCTGTGTACATCGCCGTTGCCTCACCTTCTATATTGGGGTTGGTCGCCAGGATAACTTCTCTGACGTCTTCCTGCTGCAGTCTGATAATCAGCTGCTTCAGGTTAATATCTTCCGGTCCGATGCCGTCCATCGGTGAAATCGCACCGTGGAGCACATGATATAAGCCTTGGAATTCCCGAATCCGTTCCATGGCGCTGACATCTCTTGGGCTCTCTACGACGCAGATCACACCCCTGTCCCTTGTCTGGTCAGTGCAAATGCTGCAGGGATCCACATCGGTGAGATTTCCACAGACAGAGCAGTATTTCATATTCTTCTTTGCATCCATAATTGCTTCGGCCAAAGCGTTTGCTTCCGCATCGTCCTGCGCCAATATATGGAATGCCAGACGCTGGGCAGTTTTTCCGCCGATACCGGGCAATTTGGAGAGTTCAGCGATAAGCCTGCTCAGAGGTTTTGCATAATGTTTCATGGGATCCCGTTTACATGATGCCCGGAATCGATAATCCGCCGGTCAGTTTACCCATTTCGCTTTGACTGATTTCTTCCATCTGACGCAGGGCCTCGTTGGCAGCGACCATGATCAGATCCTGAAGCATTTCCACGTCATCTGGGTCTACAACTTCAGGCTTTATCGTTACTTTTACGATTTCTTTTTTGCCATTTACTGCTACCGTGACAGCACCGCCCCCCGCAGTAGCTTCCAATTCCTTTGTATCGAGTTCAGCCTGCATTTCTTCCATTTTCCGCTGCATGGCCTGCATCTGTTGAATCTGCTTCTGCATGTTTCCTGCTCCGCCGGCTCCGCCTGCACTAGGCTTCTTTCCAGCTCTCATACCTTTTCCCATCGTTCCGTCCTCCTACTGTATTTCAATATGAATTCCAAATTTATTGCCGATTTCATCCGCCAGGTCTTCGGCGGTTTTTTCCGTCTCATCACGACCGGATGCTATATTTCTGGTGCACTCCAGTCTGAGTTTTCTTCCGGTATGTTTCTCCATGAGCATCTCAAGATCCGATGAATTCTCTTTGATATAGGTTTCCATCATCTCATTGGAGGCTTCAACGTAGAAACAGTCCTCACATACTTCCTTCAACTTGGTTCCCACGCGAAGAAGATTAAAGCTTCCTTTTAGCGTTTCCCCATCCTCAAAGACCGCATGCCAGAGTCTATCGCAGTCGATATCTGAAATCGATGCGCTGCGGCTTCCGCCGCTTTTGCTATTGGCCTGAGAATTCGCAGTCATTTTTCCGGCGTTGCTCTGCTCTCCACTGTTTTTCGTTGAAGAAGCTGGTCTTCTTGTTGAAGGGGCAGTCATTACCGGGATTGCCGGTGCGCCCCCCATATCGGAAGCCAGCTTTACGATGCAAAGCTCCAGTAAAATTCTGGGCTGGGTTGACCATTTCGCATCGGTCAGGGTCTGGGACAGCTTTATAATGCTGTCGTTAATAAAACCAAGCTCAATTTCTTCACTCTGCTTTCGGATTCGATCCACATTTTCCGAGGACATATTTAAAACTTCCTCTGGATTCTTGATGAATTTCGTCATCAGCAGACTTCGAAAATGAGCGATCCAATCTTTCATAAACTGACGAACATCCTTGCCGTCCGCCAAAATGCGGTCCAAGAGAAGCAACGCATCAGCGATCTGTCGTTCCAGAACCAGCTCTGTCATTTCAACAAAGATTTCTTCCCCTGCCGTTCCGAGAATGTCAATCACATCATCTCTGGCAACAGTTTTATCTCCTGTGGAAATGCATTGATCCAGCAGGCTTAGTGCATCTCTGACAGAACCGTCGGCATTAGAGGCGATGAGACCTAGCGCAGCATCGGAGATTTTCACCTCCATCTGACTGCAGATATCCCGCATACCCTGCTTAAGAATCCGCTCCGGTACTCTTTTAAAATCCAGCCTCAGACACCTTGAAAGGATGGTAGCGGGGAGCTTTTGAACCTCTGTCGTAGCCAGAATGAACATAACATTTTCCGGCGGCTCCTCCAGTGTCTTAAGGAGTGCATTAAAGGCTCCCGTGGAAAGCATGTGCACTTCGTCGATAATGTACACTTTGCACCTGCCGGCAGCCGGCGGATACTTGACACTTTCCCGAAGTTCTCTAATATTATCTACACCGTTATTGGATGCCGCATCTATTTCGATCACATCCATGAAGGCTCCGTCTTTAATGCTCAGGCAATTGGCGCATACACCGCAGGGACGTTCTCCTGTCTCCGAGAGACAGTTCATGGCCTTTGCAAGAATTCTTGCTGTAGAGGTTTTTCCCGTTCCCCTGGTGCCGCAGAACAGATAGGCATGTACTGTGGTTTCTGTTTTAATCTGATTCTTAAGGATTCTTACGATATGCTCCTGACCAAGAATCCCATCAAAGGTCTCTGGTCTGAACGATCGGTATAAAGCGGTATACATGCTCCACCCCCCTTGCTTTTCTGTGGACATTCCTAACATGCGGGCTCTGCCGCTTGACTTGTGGAAGTAGGAATCTTTGCGTCCGTCATTTCTACTTTTTTACAAAAAGTGCCCTTTAGAAGCTTCGCATGACATTGGAGAAGGCTTGTCTGCGGCACATAAGAGATTCCACTTATCGCTGCTTCCTTCCGGACCTGACGAGGTTCATAGATTCTTATTGCGCAGGACCCAAACCAAGCCAGGCGAAGCTACTAAAAGGCACCCTATTATTATATGTACTTTGTCCCACAAAGTCAATGACAACTTTTACAAATTACCTGCTCTTTGCCCCAGGTTCTTTGCCCCAGAATCTTTGTTCCGTTTCCCTCATCCTTAGCTTCATCTGACCACCTTGTAGAGTTCATCGCTGGCCGGTGGTGCGATGACGATTTTTTCATTGTCTACCACCATTCGAATTCCTTCGTCTTTCTCACAGATTCTGCCGATACATGCAACGGGTATCCCCGCGCTGGAAAGCGCTTCTTCCATTTGCACCTTTACTTCCGGATGAACCATAATCATCATGCTTCCGCTGGAAATCAGCCGCAAGTAATCAATGTCAAAACGATCGCAGATTTTTTTCGTTACCTCAGCTACCGGTATTTTGTCGGTCCAAACTTCAGCTCCCGTTTCAGCGATACTGCACATCTCCCATACTGCACCAAGGACGCCGCCTTCTGTAATATCATGCATTCCTGCCGTGCCGATTCGCCCTGCAATCACGCCTTCCTTTACAACACTGATCTGATCGAGCATATCTGCAGCCTGTTCAAACTCCTCTTCCGTCAGGTAGTCTTTCAGCTCCGCTTTATAATCTCCTGCAATAATGCCCGTTCCTTCCAGCCCTGCCTGCTTGGTCATGAGGATAAAGTCTCCCGGCTTCATATTTTCCGCTTGCTGGGACGACCACTTTGCACCTCTTCCCAGTGCAGTGGAGACGATAACGGGTTTTGTAACCGCAGAGGTGATCTCAGTATGGCCGCCGATGATCTCAACGCCAAGCTTCTCAGAAGCCTCCCCGGCCTGTTTCATGATCTCCTCAATCTGTTCCTCAGTCGTTCCCTCTGGGAGCATAACGGCCAGCATAATCCCCAGCGGTTCAATTCCGTTGGAAGCGATGTCATTGCAGGAGATATGAACCGCCAGCCTGCCGATTTCACTCACCGCCGCCGTAATGGGATCTGTTGACAAAACGCACTCATAGGCGCCGAAATCCACCACCGCGCAGTCTTCTCCCACCCCTGGTCTCGTAATGACCTCCGGACGCCTGAACTTAATATTTTTGAAAACGATATCCTCCAGCAGTTTACTGTCGAGCTTTCCGGTTTTTAACATGAAGCGCACCTCGCATGAATCGCATTAATTGGGATAAACGCCCCGCAGAGTCACCGCAAGGCGTTTTTTATAGTTTTCTATAAAATTGCAATTCCTTCCGAAAACGCCCCATCAGATGTGCGCACGGAATGAATCAGCTTTCCTTACTCCAAATTTGCTTTAATTTCGCCGATTAACTTTGCATATTCCTCTTCAGAAAGATGAACCGGAGGATTGCAGGCCATCTGAAACATTCCGCCGTAATCAGGTCCGTCTACCTGCTTCGGAACGATATGGCAGTGGAGATGCGCCAGCTTATCACTGAACATTCCATAGTTTATTTTAGCAGGATTCACGACAGCCTTCACAGCTCTTGACGCTTTTCCAAGATCACGCATGAACGCTTCCCCTTCCGCTGGAGAAAGATCCGCGATTTCTTTTCCGTGGTCTTTCAGGGCGACGAGAACTCTTCCATAATAGGACTGGTCCCTATATAAAAACAGGTCAGTGATTTCAAGCTCGCAGATCGGAAGCATAAACTGTTCACGCTTCACAAAATCAGTACAAAAATGGCAGTTTGGATCTTTCATAATTCTTCTCCTCGTGTGAATGATTTCCGTTGTTATGCTGCAGCAGGCGCTGCACATGACATCATACTATAGTTTGTTTTCTATCGATAAGATTATAACAGCTTATCTGATGGTTTAAAAGATTTTATGGCGTAAAATATTTCATCTCTATAGAATTTGAATTCACACGCAATTTCTAAATTAGTGCTATAATAATGGTTGACATCGGATTGCGGCAAGGAAATTCCCCCTGCAGATCCGCTGCTTTTTCGGGCGAGGCATACGAAATCGCCCCAATGAAAAGGATATTAGGAAAGGCATTTAATTTATATGAGAACACAGAAACGGTCGCTTATATTTTACGCGATCCTCATTGTCATCTTAGCTGCCGGAGTATTCCTCACCGCAAATAACGATCGATGGTACAATGCCACAATTGTAAGGATTGACCATGCGGAAAATTCGCCGACAGATCGATACAGAAATGGAAGCAACGATCGATATTATGAACAGCTCCTAACAGGCACCGTTCAGAACGGTCCGTTTCAGGGTCAAGCAGCATCACTGAAAAATGAATATTCTGCTTCGGGGGTATTCGACGAAACATATCAGCCCGGTGACGAAGTATTTTTGAACGCGGTATCATCGGAAAGCGGTACGGTCACCGGCTCTATATCCGGCCTAAAACGGGACAAATATGTTGCCGCTCTTTGCGCTGCATTCATCCTCTTCATCCTTTTTGTAGCAAAAAGAAGGGGACTTTTAACTTTGCTTTCGCTCTCAGTAAACATCGGAATTTTTTGGTATTCGCTGATCCTTTATGCTAGCGGAATCAACATTCTGCTTCTTGCCAATCTCCTTCTATTTTCTTTTACCGGTCTCTCCTTACTGCTGGTCAGCGGCTGGAATCGAAAGACATTCGCAGCAATCTGTTCCACCCTGATATCAATTGCCATTACACTGCTGCTGTTTAAGCTCGTGATGGCCTTTACCGACGGTGTGGATTATGCCTTCATGGAGTATATCACAAGTCCCACGGATCTCCCTGAAATCTTCATGGCACAGATCATGATCGGCGGCCTGGGAGCAGTAATGGATGTTGCCATCACCGAGGCATCTGCCATGAGTGAGCTGATTTCCAAGGACAACGAAATCCCGCTCCGGAATCTGATCCAATCGGGCCGTGATATCGGACATGACATCATGGGAACCATGATCAACGTGATGCTGTTTACCTATATCAGCGGCAGTATCCCCCTGATCATACTGAAAATGAACAGTGAAATACGACTCCATACCATCATTCTTTGGCATATGCCGATGGAGCTTTACCGATTTTTGATCGGAAGTATTGGAATTCTGATCTCAATCCCGGTCTCCATCCTGATTTCTCTGTTGTTCTTTCGGAGAATCGGGAGAATTGGGAGAATTGGGAGAATCAGGAGGTTCTTATGATAATTGTTCTTGCCGCCATCCTTGCTGTCTTGCTTTATACAGTGGGAGGCGAACGGGGAATTTTGACGTTCCTCACCCTGTGTTGGAATATCGCAGTACTCTCTATTTCCATTGTTTTGATATCCTGGGGTTGGGAACCCATTACAATCACGTTTCTCAGCTGTTTATTAATCTGCAGTGCTACCTTGTTTTATCAGAACGGCAGGAGTGGTAAAACCTTCGCCGCGTTCTTTTCTGTAATTCTGATCCTGATCGTCCTAGTTCTGCCTGCTTATCTGCTCGGTTTGAATTCCCACATTCAAGGGCTGAACGAACTGATGCTTCGAGAAGATGAGATCATGGGTCTGACACCCAATATCAATATTAACATCGTCAAGATTGCCGTGTCCATGATGATCACCGGCTTGATCGGAGCCGCAACCGATACTGCTATGGCCATCTCCTCCGCTGTTTATGAAGTCTTCCGAAATAACCGGAAGCTCAGCACAGTGGAGTTGTTCCGTTCGGGAATCCGCATCGGAAAAGATGTGCTTGGAACTACCGTCAATACGCTCTACTTTGCTTGTATCGGTGAGTCTATGATGATGTTCCTTCTATTTAAAAGCTATCATTACAGCTTTTGGCGCCTGATCAATTCCAAGGCTTTTTTTCAGGAATTTACAGACATTATCTTCAGCTGTCTCGCCTGCATTCTCGTCATTCCGCTCTCTGCTGCGATCACCTCCTTCATACTGAAGAATCCTGGCAAATTCAAACGGCTGCTGGATGAGGATGTTCTGTTTCTTGATCCAAAAGAATAAATTTTATCTTGCACCTGTGCTTTTTATGCTATAATAGTCACAGCTAACTACGGCCATCATCAAATTCCATCAGTGCGATGAGCAGGTGGCCTTTCCCTTGGAGATCAAACATGAACTATTTTCTCAGAAAAAAGAAAACAATCGCTACCATTATAATCATTCTATTTATGGCATCCCTCGCGCTGTCGGCGGCTTATATTACCATTGAGTCAAACCATAGCTGTGTGGGGTATCATTGTCCTGTCTGCGCTCATCTCGAAGCTGCCGAAATGGTTCTCCAGCAGCTCGTGACAGCGTTGCTTCTGCTGATCTTCTTCAGCTCCACGATCATAATTTCACAGATGATGCTCGCCCGGGTCAACGGGCATTCCTATCGTTTTTTAACGCTTGTATCCCAAAATGTACGTATGAACAATTGATATACCTCCTCTGCGAAAATCCTGTTTAGCGCTATGCGCCAGACAGCACCTTATTTTCTTGTACCCAAAAAGCGCTGATTAAATGTAGTGCGCGCACGGAATGAATCAGTGCTTCCCTAAACAGATGGAGGTTCATCATTATGAAACGAATTGTTGCGGCCGGAGTTGCCGTACTTCTCGTTCTGTTTGCCTTTACTGGCTGCGGACGAGGAACCGAACAAAATAATCACAATCCAGATACTGAAAAAATCAGTGTTGTTACCACGATTTTTCCCCCTTATGACTTTACACGTCAGATTGCTGGCAAAAACGCCGATATCACCATGCTCCTTCCGCCGGGAGGAGAAAGCCATTCCTTCGAACCCACGCCTCAGGATATCATTAAGATCCAGAACTGCGATCTGTTCCTTTATATTGGAGGTGAAAATGACCAGTGGGTTAAAAAGATTCTTGACTCGGTAGACACAAGCAACATGAAAGTCATTGCTCTGATGGATACCGTCTCCGTTGTGGAGGAAGAAATCAA
>JAQSXD010000143.1 GCA_029266295.1 Bacillota bacterium
AGCCACCCCCCCTTACTCTCTGGATTTCATTACCTTGTCTATAATCCCGTATTCTACTGCTTCCTGAGCGCTCATAAAGTTATCGCGATCGGTATCTTTGGCAATACGTTCCAGGTTCTGACCGGTATTCTCACTTAGAATTTGATTCAACTTATCTCTTGTTTTCAAGATCCATTCCGCATGAATCTTAATATCCTCGGCCTGACCCCTGACGCCGCCAAGAGGCTGATGAATCATGATCTCGGAATTCGGCAGAGCGAACCGTTTGCCCATTGCCCCTGAAGACAGAAGGAAGGCACCCATACATGCCGCCATACCCATGCAAATCGTAGCCACAACAGGCTTGATCTACTGCATCGTATCGTAAATTGCCAGGCCGGCTGTTACGGAGCCGCCCGGACTGTTGATATAAAAGTTAATGTCCTTCTCAGAGTCCTCTGATTCCAGGAACAAAAGCTGGGCAACAATAAGGCTCGCCGTATGTTCATCAACGGCATCCCCTAAAAATATAATCCTATCTTTGAGCAGTCTCGAATAGATGTCATAAGATCTCTCTCCTCTATTCGTCTGTTCAACTACCATTGGAACTAGTGTCATCTAAGTTTCCCCCCTTAATTATTGCACGTTGAAGCATTTGTGCCTTGTGCTTTCAGTCCGCATCATCTTGATTCAATTCCGCAGGCTGATGCAAGGGAATGAAAATCTGAAATGCTTAGTTCGATGGGAACTGCCGATTGATCCTACAAGGCGCGTGGCCGGAATCAATCAGTATTTCCCGGTGTTGTGTCTTAAAACTGCAATGAGTTTTCAGATACAACCTAATTATATATTACTCAACTATCGCATTTTCAAACATAAAATCAACGGCTTTTCTCATTTTAATATCTTTTGAAAGAAGTGCATAGTTGTCGGCCTGCAGCATTTCCTTAAGTTTTTCAACTTCCATCTTATACTGCTCTGCCATTGCCTTCAGTTCTGTTTCCACTTCTTCATCGCTGGCTTCCAGCTTTTCAGCTTCTGCAACTGCTTCAACTACAAGTCTGGTCTTAACCTTCTTGAAAGCATCTGCTCTCAGCTCGCTTCTGAACTCCTTGGCATCCTTCTGGAGGTATTCAAAGTACTTTTCCAGGTCAAGTCCCTGATATCTTAACTGCTGGTCGAATTCTCTCATCATCTCGTCGATCTGCTCTTCTACCATGATCTCTGGGATGTCGATCTCATTGGCTTCATAAACCTTCTCCAGCACAGCGTTTTTCGCTTCATATTCAGCCTTGGAAGCTGCAGCCTTTTCCAGCTTCTCGCGGGAATCGTTCTTCAGATCTTCCAGTGTATCAAATTCGCTTACATCTTTTGCGAACTCATCATTCAGCTCGGGTTTTTCCATTTCTTTGATCTCGTGAACCTTGCACTTAAAGACTGCGTCCTTGCCGGCAAGATCAGCGGAATGGTACTCTTCCGGGAACGTTACCTTTACATCTCTTTCTTCTCCCACAACAGCACCTACAAGCTGCTCTTCAAAACCTGGGATGAAGGTGTTGCTTCCCAGTGACAGAGGCTGTCTTTCTGCTGTTCCGCCTTCAAACTGCTCTTCTCCAACGAAACCAGCGTAATCAATCAGCACGGTATCGCCATCCTGCGCAGGACGGTCAACAATTACCAGTCTTGAGTTTCTCTTCTGAAGTGTCTCCAGCTCTTTTTCTACGTCTTCTTCTGTTATATTGTGTTCAACTTTAGCAACCTTTACTCCCTTGTAATCCTTCACTTCGAATTCAGGTTTCACAGTAACTGTAATGGTCACTTTAAATCCCTGACCCTTCTCAATTTTGTCAAACTCAGCAGAAGGTCTGTCAACGGGATCCAGATCCAGCGCATCCATAGCCTCCGGATATCCTTTTGAAAACATATTATTAATTGCATCTTCAAAAAATACATCTTCGCCATAACGAGCTTCGATGAGCTTTCTGGGTGCTTTTCCCTTGCGGAACCCATCAATAACGTATTTTCCCTTTGTTGCCTGGTATGCGTCGGTCACTGCTTTATCAAATTCATCAGCGGTAAATTCCATGGTGAATTTGACCTGGTTCTTTTCCTTCGAAATAAAAGTTGATATCATTTATTAAATCCTCCTAATAGTATAAGCACCGATAAGACCAATGGATACCCATTGGTCTGGAATCGCACAATGTGCGCATATAATTATACCGTCAATCCTCGATAATGTAAAGCATTAATTGGATTTCTGATTCTTGCTCAGATTTCGCAAAAAATAATGCGACGGCGTCTCTCTGATACAAACTGACAAAAAAGCCGCCGCACTTGTTGATCGCGTTACGATACGATACCGGTGAACAGATAGAATGCCGCAAGAAGTGCCGTCACCGTTACGAGAATAATGGAAAATACGAAGGCCATGGGAATCACCTTTGTCTCTTCTCCGAATTTATCGATGGATGCTGCCGCATTTTGAAGTTTAGCCGGTGATATTACACTTGCCAGTCCTCCACCGAACGCGAGACCTCCGATGATCAGAATCATTGCAGGAGTGCTGAGACTGAGGTTTTTGCTTGTGGCAAGAGCGTATTTCCCAAACATTCCGATGGTAGAAGCTTCACTCCCTGTGATAAATCCGCCCAGCAAACCGATATATGGTACAACCACAACGTAGAATTGGTTGAAGGCTTTTGCGGAAGCATCAGCCAGAATTTGAATCATGCTGGGATGATCAAATGCCTGGGTCGCCATGTTGAAGCCAGACATGTTCATCACTTCTCCGATACTGAAAAAAATAGCCGCGGCAAAGGCTGGTCTTGGTGCGCGCTTTGCCCAGAGCTTAAAGGTGGCACTCAGTTGCTCCTTGGTGGGCTTTAAAATCGGAATCGAGAGGAATACACTGACAAAAATCCAAGTGTATGCGTTCCATAAAAATCTTGTGGCGATGGATGTGCCGTTGGCAGTCAACCCATTAATGGGCATGGTGAATTCATAGTAGAAGAATTCGAACAAATCTTTGGGAAGATTCAGCGCAAGAATCAGCACAATCAGAATCGCCCAAGGGCTCACCGCTTTCCAAAGCGGCATGGAAGCTTCCAGCTCCAGTTCTTCTTTTGTCAGCTTGCTTCTGTCGATGATTTTCTTTCCGGTAAGTTTAAGATAAGCAACCATGGCAAGAATCACCGCCGCTCCGCAGAACACACCGGTCAGCGGAACAAGATTATCCATTCTGCTGGTGAGATATGCGACGATTGCAATGATAATCCCTGCGGTAATGCACGGCAGAAATCCTTTTTTCACGCCGTTCCACCGGTCTGCGATCCACAGCATACAAAATCCAATCATGACTGCAGTAACCGGTACAAACAGGCAGAAAATCTCCGCTGCCATTCCCAGGGTAATCGGAGTTGCCGCGGGATCTCCAGCGATCAGAAAACCGTTTACCACGTCTACAAGAACGACGATAGGCGCTCCTAAAAGGGCGTATGTACATAGGGAGTCATATCCGATTGCCGGCAGTGCGATGGCACTGTAGGTCGTGTAACCAAGGGCCAGAAGAATTGGAGGAAGAAGGGATACCGGTGTTGCTCCCACCGATACCATCAGTGTTCCAAAACCAACATTGATCATGATGATTTGAATTGCCCGATTGTCAAGGGCGATGGTTTTTATAAATACGATAACCCGTCTCAATGCGCCCGATGTCTGCATCAGCGCCATTTGAAGCAAGGATGCTGCGACGATCAGGGAGACAGCAAATGATTTAATAAGTCCTGCAGCACTGGAGCGAACAATAACTTCTATGCTCGTGCCAAAAAAAAGAAATGCAAGTATGGATACTGAGATCCACCCTGCTACGCCTGTTATATCTGCGGGCTTTTTCCAGATCAATAGCATGGCTAAAATCACAAGAATCGGCAGCACAGAAATAAATAAAGATACCATATATTACCTTCCTTTCAGGAACATCTGCATCAATCCGAGACGATTCCTAAGCTACTTGTGCGCTGTCTGCGCACCCTACGGAAGCTATTATATAATATCTTTAAACTGTTTTCAAATAATTCTTTGTACCCGATAATAATTAAAATAATTAGAATGATTAAAAATGCGGTTTCGTTAACCTTGAGAATCAAATTGAAATTCATGCTCCTCAAGCAGTGTCAGTCCCCTTGCGTATTTGCTCCTGTCCTCAGGAACCAACTGATACTTTTCTGCCAGCAGTTCACCCATTTTCTTAATATCTTCCTGGTCACCGCTAAACAATTCGATCTCAAGCTCACAAATAGGTGAGGTGCCATAATCGGTCACAATTTCACCTTCATCGATCGCAACCTCGCAAATGCTTTTTCCGGTGTCAACCCGCAGTCTGCTTCGTAAAAATCTTGTCTCAAGCAAGCTGTTCAGCGGTTTCCCATTGAGCAACACAATCATGTCACGGCCGATATCGCTCTCTTTGAAGATTTCAGGGTTGGGGAGAATAAAACAAGCTTCATCCTTCACCGGTACGTTGATTTCTTCTCTGGTGTGCAAACCGTCCTCGCTTGCACCTTTCCATTTCAAAGAGGCGACGATACGGGGGCCCTCCATGCGCACGCGGAATGCGATGTCATTTTTAGAAAGGATATGATCATCGGTATCAAAATAAGCCGCCTTCATGTAAACCTTTTCTCTGGAGTCCTTTTCCTCGATGCCGGAAAGATATTCATCTTCCCAAATGTTTTTGGCGATTTCCCTATCCCCTATGACATACTTCATTTCTATTTCCATATCTGTCTTCCTTACTTCCCTAGCACCGCCCGAAATTAAGCTTCAAAACGATGCTATCATCAGGGCTATATTATCATGAAGTCACAGCATCAGGTGTTTTGCCTTGTCAATGATGCTATTGTTTAAATATAGTAACATATCCAATTTAAAAATTCAACTTAAAAAGCTGCCTTGAAATCTCAGCCCTAAGACGCAAAAAGTACCGTACATGAGACGATGCTATATACGGTACTTCTATCACTTTATTGCAACACGATCTAGTGGATTACCATCCCAAATGAAGGATTGCCCACATTCTGTTTTTCTTTTATTTTAAACAGGTTTCGATCGCTTTTTCATAAATTTCAAGTCCTGCTTCCAGCTGAGCATCTGTTACACACAGCGGGCAAAGGAAGCGAATTACGTTGCCGTAGGTTCCGGCGCTTTCAAGCAGCAATCCATGCTGAACCGCTTCGTTGACGATCGCGTTCACCAGGTCGGTATTTGGTTTCTTGGATGCTTTATCCGTAACGAATTCAACACCCATCATCGCACCGACTCCTCTAACGTCGCCGATGATATCATATTTGTCTTTCCATTCATTGAATTTCGCCATGCACTTTTCAGCGATCTTCAGCGCTTTTCCAGGGTAGTCTTCCCGTTCCATCACTTCAATGACTTTAAGAGCGGATGCACATGCAACAGGATTGCCGCAGTAAGTTCCGCCAATGGTTCCGGGGGTAACGGCGTCCATGATCTCTGTTCTGGCCGTTACAGCGGAGATCGGCAGCCCGCCCGCGATGGATTTTGCACTGGTCATGATATCAGGCGCACACCCTGCTTCTTTATAATATTCTGATGCAAACATTCTTCCGGATCTAGCAAATCCTGTCTGCACTTCATCTGTAATCATCATAATGCCATGTTTGTCACAAATCGCTCTTACCGCTTTTACCCATTCGATCGGAGCCGGCACAAAACCGCCTTCACCCTGAACAGGTTCAAATACGATGGCTGCAACATGCTGCGGCGGAGTTGCTTCAATAAACAGCTCTTCCAACTTGCCGATATAGTAGTGAACGGCTTCTGCTTCGGACATTCCGGCAGGTCTTCTATAAACATTGGGGAACTCTGCTCTGTAGATGCCGTCAGGGAAAGGTCCCATGCCGACGGCATACGCCTTTTTCGCTGTCATGGTCATAGTCATGAGTGTCCGTCCATGGAATGCGCCTGTGAATACGATCACATTCGGCCTTCCAGTATAGCCTTTGGCGATCTTTACAGCATTTTCATCTGCTTCTGCACCGCTGTTTACGAACATTGTCTTCTTGTCATCTCCTTTGACAGGAACGATACTGTTCATCTTTTCAGCAAGCTCTATGTATCTTTCATGAGTGGTGATATTCATCATAGCATGGAAATATTTCTCACTCTGGGTTTTTACGGCATCAATCAATTCAGGATTGCTGTAGCCGATATTGAGTACGCCTACTCCTCCGATCCAGTCAAGGAAAACATTTCCATCAACGTCTTCAAACATTGCGCCTTCACCACGTGCGATAACACATGGATATCCGCAGCGGATCGCATTGGGCATTGCCTTCGCTCTCCTGTCGATGATCTCCTTTGCCTTTGGACCCGGTAATGGTGTTACGACTTTAGGTAATGCATCTCTTAACATTTTAAATATCCTCCTTTATCATATCCTGTCCGGCGCTTTCGCCACTGACAAAATTCAGGGAAGCACTGAATCAGTGTTTCCTTAGGCTGGAAAATCCCGAAACCTGATTCGGAAATTTTCGTGTTATTCCACACACTGCTTCCCGCAGCGTGTGCTGAAACAATGAATCGATGGACTACTACTCCATAAAACAGTCCGCCGACATCGGCCTTCGCTGTTATGCGCCTGCATAAAGCAACGGGCTATCACTCAACGGCATAAAACCGACGCTATTTTTAACAGCATACAAAATCCATGCCGAATCATCCTAATTTTTCACAAAATGATTTTTTTTAGAATCGTTGGAAATTCAATCGTCTTTTATACTCCACAAGACGCGTCAATTCCGGCTCCTCATCATGCCGGAACTATTTTTCTCATGATTGAGAAATTTAGTGCTGATTTAATTGATATCCAGTTCGGAAAGCTTCCGATACAAAGTTGCTCTGCTTAAGCCCAAATCCTTTGCTACAAGATCCTTAGCATTACTGTTTCCCGAATATTTTTTCAGCTTTCTGGTGATGATTTCCTTCTCATAGAACTTCACCTGCTCGCTGAGCGGAAGATCGCTTTCCTCGATATGAATGGTATTGGCGTCGTTTTTCAAAAGGCGGCCGGGAATGGCATCAATGCCGATCTTGTCACCGAACGCCATATTGGTTCCGTATTCAATGGCATTTTCAAGCTCACGCACATTGCCGGGCCAGTCGTATGCTTCATAGATGTACTCCACTTCTTCTGTGAAGCCGATAATCTTTTTATTCATAAAGGTATTGTATTTATTCAGAAAGTGATACATCAGCGGCTTAATATCCGTCCTCCGTCCTCGCAGAGGCGGTATGGTCAAAGGGATAACGCTCAGCCTGTAATAGAGATCCTCCCGGAAGGTGCCATCCTTAATCATGGCTTCCAGATCCTTATTGGTCGCCGCAACGACACGAACATCCACAATTATCACCTTATTACCACCCACTCGTTCAAACCGCATATTCTGGAGGACATGCAGCAGCTTGACCTGAAGGTGAAGGGGCATGTCTCCGATTTCATCTAAAAAGATGGTTCCACCGTTGGCCAGTTCAAACTTACCGAACTTTCCCTTTTCATTGGCGCCAGTGAAGGCTCCCTTTTCATAACCAAAGAGCTCGCTTTCCAGAAGATTTTCAGGAATGGCACCACAATTAACCGTAACAAAGGGTCCCTTCGCTCTGGAACTGGAATAGTGTATCGCTTTGGCAAACATCTCCTTTCCGGTTCCACTTTCCCCTGTAATGAGTACGGTCGAATTTCCTCTGGCCGTCAGAAGCGCCTGGTTTTTTGCACGCCGTATGGCTTCGCTCTCGCCCATAATATCATCAAATGTATATTTCAGCGCTCTTGTATTGATGTTATAAACGAGTTTTTGCGCTTCCTCAATATCCCGAAAGGAAATAACCACTCCGGCAACATTCCGTTCAGAAAAGTACGGCTTGGCCGTAACGATAAAGTGATAACTCCCCCGTTCACTATTATATACTTCTTCATTTTCCGTATAGCCGGTACCCGATCTCAAAACTTCAAGAGCTGGTGTTCCCCGCATAAATTTACTGATATGGCTTCCCACAATGTCATTCTTCGTCGTTTTGAACAGTTCTTCCGCCATGCTGTTGCAATGCCGGATATAACCCCTGCTGTCGATGGCAAAGATTCCCTCATGGGTGGTTTCCAAGACAGTGGCCATTTCGCTCATGCTAAGCTCAACATGATTCAGCGCCTTCTTCTGCATGGCTTTGGCCCCAAGGAGATCCGCCATTTTTTCCACAAAGGAAACCATGCTCCTGTTCTTGTCCAGCAGGATCGCTCTCTGTTCTTCGTTCAGTGCTACCAGTCCAATGATACCGATAATCTGGTCCGAAACCTTGATGGGTGTGCAGATTTCCGCAAGCTCATAGCTTCCGAAGGCATCCACTGAGGTTCCGTAATTCTTATCACTTTGGGCATCTGCAATATTCATGGTCATGCCGGTTCTTAAAACCCTGGCATACAGATAATTCCCGTCGATTTCTCCTGCCTCTTCTTTTTCTCCGATTCTCTGCGCATAGACTGATGTCCCTCCCACGATCGTCAGCTGATTGTCTACGATTTCGACCTCAACTCCAACAGCAATGGCAATTGCCTCTGCTACCTGCTGTACACTTGGCGCGATTTCTTTCAGTAAAGACATCTTTTCCCCCTTAATTCACAAAGAAATTACTCTCAAA
>JAQSXD010000144.1 GCA_029266295.1 Bacillota bacterium
TTATTGCCTTGATGCGATGGAAGGCTTGATAAAGGGACTAGATGAAAGTGCTGAATACAATGTGATCTCAACTCTTTGGAGTCAGAATGAATGCAAAGTAGTGGTCAAAACTGTAAAGTAAATTAGGAGAATATTCGTATGCAAGAAAATTATGATCTGTCTATTCGGCGTAATGACTTAGATTGGCTTCGAGTCATTGCTATCCTTGGTGTCTTCCTATATCACTCTGTCCACTTCTTCGATAACGGGGATTGGTCTGTTAAGAATCCTAACACCTACGCTTGGATCGAGCCTACTTTGATGAATTTTATGGCGGTGTGGATGATGCCGTTAATTTTCCTAATATCAGGGGAAAGTGTTTTCTATGCGGTAAGTAAGACAAAGGCAGTCGAATTTATCCGAGATAAAGTTATGCGGCTGCTCCTTCCGCTTATCGTTGGTATCTTTAGCTTTTCGGCAATGCAGGTTTATCTTGAACGAATCTCACATAGTCAGTTCCAAGGGTCATTTATAGAATTTATTCCACACTATTTTGAGGGTGTTTACATACCGGGCGGTACTGGAAATTTTGCCTTTCATGGAATGCATTTGTGGTATCTATTGTTTTTATTTATTTTTATTATCGCTTTTATGCCTGTATTCTGGTGGTTGAAAGGAGAAACCGGCAGTATACTTTTACGTCGAGTCGGAGATTTGCTGGCGATACCCGGGTTTCTGGTTTTATTGTTCGTGCCTACCGTTATTATTCAAAACGTTGCTGCCAATGAAGGTTTAGTGATTGGGGGCTGGCGAATGGCACAATACGCCTGGTTTTTCTTCGCCGGTTATCTGCTATCTTCCCATCAGCAGCTGCGATCACAGATCATTGCGACTCGCTGGATTTGGGCATGTTTATCCTGTGTGGTCATTTTGGGATCGGTTCTTTTACACAAGGGACCTGCCAACCACCCAGATATCTTGGTTTGGCTCGAACTTTTTACCATATTGGGATTTGCCATGAAGCGACTTGATTTCTCTAATCCGTTCTTGGAATATAGTCGTGAAGCAGTTATGCCATTCTATATTTTGCATCAGAATGTACTCTTTTTAATTGGATTCTTTATTGTTCAATTGGCTATTTCTGATCCAGCAAAATATATAATAATCGTGGTCGGTACTTTAGTCGTTATCATGGGTATGTACGAGTATCTTGTTCGGAGATATAATGCGATTAGAATTCTATTTGGTATGAAATTGATCAGAATAAGTGATCCAGATGGATTGTGCAGGGCTCATGAGGAGTAGTAGTGGGGAGGATGATTAAATGAGTGTTAGGGGAAAACTCTTTCATATCATGTTAAGATATCGACATTTACTGAAAGGTCAATTAAACCCGGAGGTAATTGATAATAGAACATCCATTGAAAAGCTTAGACATGATACTGATGCAACTGCTGCAGGATTGGTGAAAAAAATTGAGAATGTTACCTATAGTAAAGCCGACTATAGCAGCATATATGCTGAATGGGTTGTACCGGAAAAGGCACCAACAGATAAAGTAGTGTTGTATTTTCATGGTGGGGGCTTTGTTATGGGCAATGCAAGGTCTCACAGAAATATTGTTGGTAATTTCGTAAAGCGGTTGGGCATAAAAGCACTCGTGTTTGATTATCGTCTTGCACCGGAGCATCCGGCTCCCGCTGCTGTTTGCGACGCTGTAGCAATCTATAAATGGTTACTCGAACAGGGGTATCGTCCAGAAAACATTGCTTTTGCAGGCGATTCGGCAGGTGGGGGAATTGAGCTTGCAGCAATGATTAAATGTAAAGATGACGGAATGCAAATGCCAGCTGTCTGCGCTGCATTTTCTCCATGCACAGATATGACATTATCTGGGGATTCTCATATTACTCGTGCGAAAGCAGACCCTTGTATACCGAAGGGGGCTAATGAAACTTTTCTGAGTTATTATGTAGGTAAGGGTGATCCAAAGCATCCGTATGCATCTCCGTTATTTGGAGATTTGTACGGATTGCCTCCTGTTATGATTCAGGTTGGTAATGATGAAACATTAAGGGATGACTCCATCCGTTTTGCAGAGAAAGCAAAACATGCAGGGGTAGAAGTGAAAATAAAAGTCTGGACAGGGATGTTCCACTGTTTCCCGCTGCTAGCACCAATGTTTCCTGAAGCTACGGAAGCATTAAATGAAACGTGTGTGTTCTTAAGAGAAAAGTTAAAAATGAAATAGGGGATTATTTTCTGGGAAACTCTAATATGAATGTTGTGCCTCGACCTAGAGAACTGTCTACTTGTATGCTGCCTTGGCAAAGGTCAACGATGCGTTTTACAAGTGAAAGACCAAGACCGTTTCCGTCTGTATTACCTGAGCGGTCCGCCTGATAAAACTTGTCAAATATATGTTTTTGCACGTCCGAGGACATGCCTATTCCGGTATCGGAGACGGTAACTTTCAAGTGATTCGAGATGTTTTTCAAACCGATGGAAATTTCACCGTTTTTCGGAGTAAATTTGATGGCATTTCCTATCACATTGAGCCATATTTGCATCATAAGTTCCGCATTGCCAAAATAATCAGCAAGATCCAGATCGATATTAAAATTAATCTTCTTACTGCTCCAGATTGGTTCGAGTAACAGAATCGCCTGGCGTATTTGTTCATCCAAACGAAATTCGTACTTTTTTGTAATAATCTCTTTATTTTCCAAATCAGAGATCATCAGGATATTACTGGAGAGCTTTGCGAGCTGTTTTGTGCTTTCAATGATTATTTGTGCACATTCATTTTTCTGCTCATTCGTTAATTCTGGATTTTGAATAATCGTTGCATAACCTTCAATGGAAGTCAGGGGCGCTTTGAATTCATGTGAAACAGAAACGACAAAATCGCTCCTCAGTGTCTCGATATTTCCAAGCTCATGAACCATGGTATCGAAATTGGCAGACATTTCATTCAGTTCCGCCACAACACCGTCATAATTTAATTGCCCTCCAAAATTACCTTTGGCCACATCCATCATCGCCTTACTGAAAGCAGAAATCGGCTTCAGTACTTTCTTCCCAACCCAGAAATTGACGGCACTGGCAATACAAATGCCCATGGCTAGAAGCGTAATCGTGGGAACGATCGGGCTAGGTTCGCCTTTCGAAAGGTAACCCAATTGAACCATGGCGTATGTAATACTGAATAAGATGCCGGAGCTTGTCAATATAATAAAAAAGACAAATGCAGCGAATGCTGCCCACAAACTTGTAATTTTAAATTTTTTCATTAAGATTTCACCACCTTATAGCCAAGACCTCTGACCGTAATGATTTCAAAGTCGTCGCAGCCTTTAAAGCGTTCCCGCAAACGATTTATATGTACGTCTACAGTCCGAACATCCGATTCGGAATCCATTCCCCAAATTTCGTCCATCAACTGCTGACGGGTAAAAGTCTTGTTCGGATAAGAAATCAGCTTAAAGAGAAGGTTGAACTCTTTAAGCGGAAGTGTTAAAGACTCATCTCCTTGATTTACTGTTTGGGAATCTAAGTCGATTATCGTTGCTCCGCAGGTAATTTTTCTTTCATTGACCATATTGGCTCTTTTCAGAAGCGCTCCAATTCTTAAAAGCATTTCATCCCAATTAATTGGCTTTGTCATATAATCATCTGTTCCCAATTGAAATCCCTTCTCCTTATCCTCAAAACTTTCTCTTGCAGTGATGATTAGTATAGGCATATTATAACCGTTCTCACGCAGAAGTTTTGTTAGTTCAAAGCCGTCCATCTCAGGCATCATGATATCGGTAATGATTAAATCAATAAATTCTTTATCTAATAATTTGAGAGCTGCATTCCCGCTACTAGCTACAAAAGGGTTGTATTTGTTTATTTTCAGGATGGTTTGATAAAGATTCGTTATTTTAGGATCGTCTTCGACAACAAGAATATTAAACATTTTTTACCTCCATTTAGAGTGATACCAAATTTTATATTAAAATTGTAAACTTTATATTAACAGATGCCTCTACTTGTTTAAATTTTATTAATATGCATATTATATGATACTCCAGAAGAAAAAAAGGAAGCATTATTTAAAAAAAAAGGTGCTATACCGAAATATTGAAACAATTGGAGGAGCTTATATGATGGACCTTGCAAAGAAGTCGGAAAGAAAATTGGTAGATGCAGAAGATTTAGAAGAAAATAAAAAAATCGTCACGGAAAAAATTAACAAAACAGGCTTGGGAAAATTATTGAAACGGAAAAAGGTAATGACCATTGCAACTATTTTGATTGTTGTTACTTTTGCCGGCTTCAGCGCTCTTGGGGCCAAGAAACCGCCAATGAACATGAATGCTGCTGCCAGCACAGTTACGGTTGAAACTGACGCAGTCAAGCTAACGAATTCAATAGGGGGACTTACATATAAAGCAAATTTGGAACCTGCTGAGGAAGCTACAATCAGTTGTAATGTCTCCGGACAGGTTACTGAGGTTTTATTCGAGAACGGTGACAAAGTAACGCAGGGACAGGTGTTAGCATACATAGATGATACGAATCTGCAGAATCAACTGATGGCTGCTAAATTAGATCTGAACAAACTGCAGATCGAGCTTGAATCGGCAAAAAACAATTATGACATTGCATCCCAGCTTTATGCAGAAGGTGCATATTCAAAGACGAACTATGATGACTCGATACGTTCGTATAAGACTGTTCTGGCTAATGTAGAACTCAAAAAGGTAGATATACAGAATATTACCAATTCATTGAATGATTGTGTCATCAAGTCACCGATCGCAGGTGAGGTCGATGAAAAGAATATAACAGTCGGACAATATCTCAATCCTGGAACCGTCATAGGGTCCGTAAAAGATAGCGGAACGATAAAAGCTGAGATTCAGCTGAAGCAGCAAGATCTGGAAAAGGTATCGGTCGGCCAGGAAGTTACGCTGAAGCTAAACGAAAATGATTCCGAAACGTATAAAGGCGTCGTGGTGACCATAGCGGCTTCCGCAAACAATCAGACAAGAGTTTTTGACTGCCTGATTAAGATTGTTAATTCTGCCGGTAAATTAAACTCAGGTGTCTTTGGTTATATTGAAATACCCAACAAAGATAATAAACAGGTATTGGCCATTCCGATGGAAGCGGTAACCGGCAGCGAAGGGGCTTATTCTGTGTTTCAGTTAGAAGATGGAACTGCACATAAAACAGCTGTTGAAATCGGAGAGATTGCTGACGAGATGGTTGAAATCAAATCAGGACTTAAAGAAGGAGATACAATCATTACTTCAAATTTAAACTCACTTCAGGACGGAGATAAAGTGACTGTTGAGGAAGAAAATCCGGCAACAGTTCAGGAGGGTGCGTCGGGGGCCGATGTCCCTGCTGGCGGAGAGGGGGTATAATATGTTTATTACTGACATCAGTCTTAAGCGCCCTGTTTTCGCTATTGTTGTCATATTAGCTATGCTTGCGGTTGGAATCACCAGCTTTCTTGGATTGAATCTTAACGATATGCCGGACACCAATATCCCTTATGTTACAGTAAGTATCAGCTTGTCTGGAGCATCACCCGACCAGGTGGAAAGCAAGGTCACAAAGAAAGTCGAGGAAGCGGTAGGACAACTTACCGGAGTAAAGCACATCAACAGCAACATCGGTGAAGGATTATCAATAACCATGATTGAGTTTGATGATTCAAGAACCGCTGATGATGCAGCACAAGACGTAAGAACAAAAATAAGTGCAATCAGAGCAGCTTTGCCGGATGATATTGGTGAACCGACAATCTCAAAACTGGATTTTAATGAAATGCCCGTATTATCACTGGCGATAACAGGGGACCTGACTGAAGTGCAAATGGCGGGCCTGGTTGATGACACGATTGTTCCGGGAATCAATACCGTAAGCGGTGTGGGTTCCGTCACAACATACGGACTCCTTGAGAGGGAAATTCAAATAAAGGCAGACAAAGATAAGCTTGCCTCATTGAATTTGACAATTGACCAGGTTACAAGCGCTTTAAGAAGTGACAACATTGATATACCGAGCGGAAAAGTGGGCGACAACAACAGAGAAGTTACGATTCGTACCTACAGCAGTATCGAAAACACTGAAGATTTTAACGATATTATCATTGCAACTATAGATGGAACAGAAATCCGCGTGGGCGATATCGCTCAAGTAGTTGACGGGTATAAAGATAAAGACAGCAAGTCTTATTACAATGGCAAGGAATGTATTGGGGTCGATATTGTCAAACAGTCAGGGACCAATACTGTCGAGGTCGCCGACGATATCAAGGCAAAAATCACGGAACTGGGAAAAACACTTCCACAGGGCATCCGGATCGATGTACTGAGCGACAACTCCACATCCATCAGAGCATCGGTGGAAAGTGTAGAGGAAACAATGATCGAGGGCTGTGCGCTGGCAGTGGTCATCATCTTCCTTTTTCTTCGCACCCTGGGAAGCACTGTAGTCAGTGCCATATCGCTTCCGACCTCAATCATTACTACATTTGCAGCAATGAAAATCATGGGGTTTTCGCTAAACACCATGAGCCTGATGGGATTGTCGCTTTCAGTAGGACTTCTTATTGACGACGCGATTGTTGTAATTGAAAATATCGTTCGACATCTGCGTATGGGAAAAGCACCCCTGCAAGCCGCAAAGGAAGGAACCTCCGAAATCAGTCTGGCGGTGCTGGCCACAACCTTGACGATTGTAGCCATATTCCTGCCCATGTCGGTAACAGAAGGAATGATTGGATCATTCTTCCGGGAATTCGGATTGACGATAGCCTTTGCCGTGATGATTTCTCTATTTGTATCTTTTACTTTAGTGCCTTTAATGGCGGCAAGATATGTGAGGGATGAAGAAGATCGGGAACCACGGACGAAACTGGGAGTTTTCCTCCGATGGTTCAACCATCAGTTTGATGAGCAGGCGATATTTTATAAAAAAATGCTCTCTTTGGTTTTGAGCCATCGTAAAAAAACGATCCTCATAGTCGCAATCATGTTTGTGCTTAGCCTGGTTACAATTCCCGTCATGGGAATGAGTTTTCAGCCGCAGCAGGATAAAGGCAGCATCAGCATCAGTGCAGATCTGGACGCTGGTTTGTCATTAAATGCAGCTGAGGATAAAGCGAAACAAATTGAAGATATTGTGAAGAAATACCCTGAAGTCAAGGTGATGTATACTACCGTAGAAAAAAACAGTATTAGCATTCGCTTGGATTTGACTGATAAAACAGAAAGAAAAAAGAGTGGTGATGAGCTCGCTTCGGAAATGAGAGCAGAAATTAAAAAGATTGCCGGGCTGGACCTGTCCGTGTCGGGTTCATCGGGTGCAAGCGGAGGAAGCAGCAAGAGCTATTCGATTCACATTCAAGGAGAAGATTTTGATCAGCTTCTTGCGTACAGCCAGAAAGTAAAGAAGTTAATGTCAGAAATTCCTGGAACGGTTGATGTTGGTATGAGTTATAAGGCCGGAAAGCCGGAAACAAGAATCTTGGTAAATAGGGATGCTGCCGCTGATCTGGGAGTTGCGCCGACCAGTGTTTCAAATACACTAGGTACCTTGTTCAACGGATCAACGGTAGGTCAGTATGAAGACGATGGAGACCGTATCGATGTGATCGTAAGTGTTGAGGATAAACAAAGCACAGGTATCGACAGTGTGGATGGAATTTATCTGACCAGTTCCAATACCCGTCAAATGATACCGATAGAAATGTTGACTGAAAAGCAATATGCGACCGCTTCTTCACAGATCGAACGTTACGATAAAAGCAGGGATATTCAGGTCCAGACAAACTTTGACGGGATTTCTTCCTCTGACTTCAGCGGGCAGTTTATGAGAAAACTGATGACAGAATTACCGCCGCCAAATGGAATCAGTATCGGAATGGGAGGCGATCAACAATCCATGCAGGAAAGCATGATGACATTGGTTCAGGCAATTGTTCTTGGAATCCTGTTCGTATTCCTGATTTTGGCAGCGCAGTTTGAAAGCTGGATCGATCCGTTAGCAATCATGTTTTCGCTACCGCTGGCTGTTATCGGAGCAATGCTTGCATTGTTTATAACCGGAGCGGGTCTTAGCATGATAGGGCTGATCGGAGTGATTTTCCTTTTTGGTTTAGTAACCAAGAATGCAATTTTGCTGGTAGATTTCATAAAAAAGCGAAGGCAGGATGGCATGGACCGAAAGGAAGCAATTTTGGAAGCTGGTTTGGTGAGACTGAGACCGATCATGATGACAACTTTAGCGATGATACTTGGCATGCTACCATCTGCATTAGATTCAGGTACAGGATCGGAACTGAGACAACCAATGGCGATCGCTATTATTGGTGGTTTAATTTCATCAACACTACTTACTTTATTGGTTGTACCAGTCATATATACAATTTTGGATGATATAAAGAATACGTTAAAGCCTTCGAAATTCATATCGGATTTCTTGCTGAAAATGATGCCAGGCTGAAAAAGCTGCTAACAGAAAAGGCGCGAAAGGAAAAATTGTGATGATCAAAAAGCTGACGGCAAGTATACGGCAATATAAAAAAGAATCTATTCTTACCCCAATATATGTAATATTTGAAGTGATTATGGAAATTATCATACCGATTCTAATGGCCTATTTGATTGATTATGGCATTAACGGAAAAAACATGTCTTACGTTTTAATC
>JAQSXD010000145.1 GCA_029266295.1 Bacillota bacterium
TCGCGATCCTTGCTCAAATTTACGTGTACGGAACCTCATTTATTTTAAATGGTTTGACCATCTCATTGCTGATCGTATTTATAACGATACAAAATCAGCGAATGGATACAGATTATCTTACGGGTGTTGCAAACCGAAAGAAACTGGAGGAATATCTGAAGGCAAAGATTGCGGGAAGTACCGCAACACGGACGTTTTCGGCAATTCTCATCGACCTGGATAATTTTAAATTGATCAATGATACCTACGGTCATGAAACAGGAGATCAAGCACTGGAGATTGCCGCTGGACTTTTGAAAAGCTGCCTCAGACGAACTGATTTTATTGCTCGTTATGGGGGGGATGAATTCTGTATCATTATGGATATCTCGGATGAGGAGGATTTAAAAGCTGCGACAGAGAATCTCTTAAGAAGTCTGGACTTACATAATCAAGTGTCGAACAAGCCCTATACAATAAGCTTTAGCATGGGATATTCAGTTTACGACTACAAGACCCATCTGACAGCAGAAGCGTTTCAAAAGAAAATAGATCTGCTTATGTATGAAAATAAGAGCGTACAAAAGTCTCGCATGATCAGGCGAGAAGCCTAATTAGGGCTTGCTGAATAACTAAAAAACAGGATGAAGGCACCCAGCCTAATTATAATAGATGTCACTGAATTCAATGGAAACCGCTTGCTCAATCCGGCAGTTTTCATTTTCATCCTCGTTGAGAACCGATGCTTCCTTGATATTTTCCATCATAGCGATCGGAAGATAGATGGAGAACGTACTACCTTCTCCCTCCTGGCTCTCCAGTTTGATATCGCCGCTCAGAGAGTGGACGATCTGCTTTACAAGGTGAAGTCCAATGCCTGTCCCTTCATTTTTTCTCGATAATACCCCATCTACCTGACCAAAACGTTCAAAGATTTTTTTGTGCATTTCTTTCGGGATCCCGATTCCCTCGTCCTTAACTGCAACACATAACATTTTGCTGTCGGTAATGGTATCTATCGTTAGCATAATGGTAACTTTTTTACCCCTCGGTGTAAACTTCAACGCATTGGAAAGCAGGTTGAGGAGGATTCGTTCGTACTTTTCTTCGTCCATGATTACGAATTTTTCGATCAGTTCTGAGTTGAAGTCAAGTTGAATTTCCTTTTGTTTAGAATATGGCTCAACAGACCTAATGATTTCAAGAGTCGTATAGACAATATCAAAACGAGTGAAATGAAACTTAAAATTCCCGGAGCCGTATCGGATATTGTCAAGCAGATTGTCTACCAGGCGAAGCTGACGGAAGGTGTTTTGCCGGATGGTCTTCAGGTATTTTAAGATATTTGTTGTGACATCTTTGCTGCAGAGAAGCTCAATGGCCTGAAGTGCACTGTTGATGACGGAAATTGGTGTTCTGAATTCGTGAGTGATCAGATAAAGAAAATCATCTTTCAACTTCATGGATGATTCGAGGGCTTCATTTTTCTCTTGCTCCACTTTTAGGAGGCGCTCTCTCTGCTGTTCGATTTTCATATAATTTAGCATATTTTCTGTTGTATCTCGGATGCAGAGCACTGCAAAGATCAGCATATTGTTTTCATCATAGACAGGATTTCCATTGATGCTGCAGTAAAGGGTTTTATCCGGGCGAACAATTTTAATGGACTCATTTGAGATTGTCTCTCCTGCTAATGCACGGGTCCCGGGCATAGTCTCCAAGGTGAGCTGCCTGCCTTGCATATCGTAATAGGTGGTGCAGCAAAAGACATCATCATAGAATTTGATGGAATCTGGCTTAAAATAAAACTCTTTTCCCGCTTCATTGAGAAAGTAAAGCCTGTGAAACTTGTCGAGAACCACAAGGCCGTCAGAAATGCACTTGACCACACTCAGTTCCTTAAAATATTTTCTCATATATTGATTGACCTGAGTCTTGTCTCGTATGATTTTATTAATTTGATTCGGCATCTTATCATTTTCTCTTGCTGTAGAAATAAAATCATTCATTCCAATTACCTCTATTATATACAATACCGAAAGCATTTAACAGGAATAAGGAATGCTTGCCGGAAACTAAAACCATTTGTGTTTCTTGAAATAGATAATACTCAGCAAAGATACTGCCGCACAGGTAATGATTACTGCAGGATACCCATAGACCCAATGGTACTCGGGCATGGGAAAATTCATACCGTACCAGCCTACAATTAATGTCAGCGGCAGAAAGATTGCCGTTATTACAGTGAAGAGCTGCATGATTCTGTTCTGGCTGATGTCTACCTCGGTCTGATAAGCTTCCCGTACTTGAGAAACATAATCCCTGAGATTCGATATTGAGTCGGAGAGTCGGTTAATGCGGTTCGTCAAAATATGAAAGTATCGTATCATGCTGTTTGTCAGTAGTTCATTCTCATTTTCTTCCATCGCCTCGGAGAGATCAAAAAGCTGCTCATAATAGCGCTTTAACCCCAGCAGCTTCTTCTTCATAAGAATGATTTCCTTAATGTAATCTTTTTTTTCTTTCGCAAAAAGAGATTCTTCAAGCTCTGTAATTTCCTGTTCCAGATTTTCAAGAAACAAGGAATCTCCGGCGGTAAGCAGATCGAAAAACTCGTAGAGAACACGCTCAAGCGTCAGATTCTTAATCTCTTTCTGTTCGATTCTGCTGATGATACTGTGAAGCAGGCTATAATCTTGTGTATCATCACAGATATAAATCAAGAGGTTTGTCCTGAAATAGATGGAGATACTGCTGCTGCTGCCCAGTAAGTCCGCCTTATCCGGGATCAAAAGGTTGACATAGTCAAAGCCGTCATGGCTCTCAAATTTTGAAACCGTCCCATTCAGGCATTCTTCCAGGATTCGTTCGGGAATGGCCAGATGAGAATTCCATAGTAGAAGCTCGCTTCTGTCAAGAACTCCTATGCAGGGCTTTTCCCCCATATCGCCCGGCTTAAGTTTCTCTAACTTAATAGCGATACCGTCCAAATTGTAAATCAAAATAGCTCACCCCAATTCGCAACCTTATCATGGTATATCTTACCACCCGGTTTCCTTTTTCGTCAACAAAATAACGCCAATCATCACTACTTCCGATGACTGGCGCTATTTAAATTCTTCGCTTAACATTTCTGGTGGAATCACCCTCTTTCTGTCGACTGATATAGCCATCTATATCAAATCTTTCAATCGGTATTATTATTTACCTTGACTATAGTATAGCATAAAATAATACAATTGCAAGAATATTCTGATAAGATTTTCAAAGAAAAATAAAACAGGACTGGTTAAATTAACTAAAATTCAAAATCAGTCCTGCGATTTATAAATCTTTTAGAAAATGAACGATCCAATCTGGTAGACGAGGAATGCTGCAATCCACGCCACAAATGTCTGAAAGGACATTGCAAGAATCGCATTTTTCCAGCCGCCCAACTCTCGTCTTACCGCAGCCATTGCCGCAACACATGGCATGTACAGTAAGGAGAATGTAAGGAATGAAAAAGCCGAAAGTGGTACGAAAAGCTGGGAAAGCAGCGGTGTTACGGATGCGGTATCCGATGCACCCAGCAGGATTGCAAACGTACTTACCATGGCTTCCTTGGCAGTTAAACCGGTAACCAACGCTGTGGCTGCTCTCCAGTCGGAAAAACCCAGCGGTGCGAAGATCGGCGCAACGAGCTTGCCCGCCCCGGCAAGCATGCTGTCTCCGGTGTCAGAGACCATATTAAATCCGAAATCGAAGCTCTGTAGTGCCCAGATAATGATGGTTGCTATGAAAATTACCGTGAAAGCTCGTTTGAGAAAATCAACAGCACGTTCCCACATCTTTAAAGTCACGCTTTTTGCGGAAGGAAGTCTGTAAGGAGGAAGCTCCATGACAAATGGCACCGGGCTGCCTTCAAACACTGTCTTTTTCAGCAAAAGCCCCACAAGGATGCCCACAAGAATCCCCAGAAGGTAAAGGGAAATCATGACCAGGGGCCCATGGTTAGGAAAAAATGCGGCAGTAAAAACCGCATAGATTGGCAGCTTGGCACTGCATGACATAAAAGGTGTCAAGATAATGGTCATTTTGCGGTCCCGTTCGCTTGGCAGGGTTCGGGTTGCCATAATTGCCGGAACGGAGCATCCAAATCCGATCAGCATGGGAATAAAGGAGCGTCCGGAAAGGCCGATCTTTCGCAGCAGTTTGTCCATGACAAAAGCCACACGAGCCATATAACCGCTGTCCTCCAATAGAGAGAGGAAGAAGAACAGCACGAGAATGATGGGGATAAAGGAAAGCACACTTCCTACTCCCGCAAAAACCCCATTGATAATCAGTGAGTGGAGCGCGGGATTGATGTTTACCTGCGAAAGGGCATGGTCCACCGCCTGAGTGATACTGTCGATTCCCAAGGAAAGCAAATCACTTAGCCCCGAACCAAAAATTCCGAAGGTTAGCCAGAAGACAAATAACATAATCCCAAGGAAGATCGGAATTGCAAAATATTTGTGGGTCATTACGTTGTCAATCTGAACGGACCTTAGATGCTCCCTCGATGGGGCTGACTTTTTTACACATTCTTTGCAGATGGATTCAATGAAGGCATACCGCATATCCGCTATTGCCGCTTCCCGGTCGGTATTAAGGTGAGACTCCATATCATCCACAATGTGCTGAATGATGTCCAGCTCAGGCTCCATCAACTTCAATCTGTCGATGACGGGCTGGTCGCCCTCCACAATTTTAGCAGCGGCAAATCGCAAAGGAAGACCCGCTGCTTTTGCCTCCTCTGTTATAAGGTGGGCAATGGAATGGATCGCGTTATGTACATGACCGCAGCAGAAATCGAGGTTCTTTGGTTTCGTCTTGTGCTCGGCACATTTGATTGCTCTGTGAGTAAGTTCGTCAACACCGTCGTTCTTGCTGGCGGAGATTGGCACGACGGGGATGCCCAGCTGTTCTTCCAGCTTCTGTATATCAATGGATTCTCCGCTGCTATGGATTTCATCCATCATATTCAAGGCCAGTATCATCGGAACATTGAGCTCCATTAACTGAAGGGTCAAATAGAGATTTCTTTCAATATTGGTAGCATCGATGATATTAATAATGGCATCGGGTTTTTCATAAATCAGAAAATCTCGGGTTACCACTTCTTCGGCCGTATAGGGTGAAAGGGAATATATCCCCGGGAGATCCACAACCGTTACCCCTTTATGGCCTCTGACAGGCCCGTCTTTCTTTTCCACGGTAACCCCTGGAAAATTGCCTACGCGTTGGTTGCTTCCCGTCATCTGATTAAAAAGTGTTGTCTTACCGCTGTTGGGATTTCCGATGAGTGCAAAGGTGATGTTCACTCTGCCACCTCCGTTACTTCTATTTTTCCGGCATCCTCCTGACGAATCGTCAGTTCATAATTCCTTAGATGAAGCTCAATGGGGTCACCCAAAGGAGCTACCTTTCGTACCATTACCGTTGTGTTTGGGGTCAGGCCCATATCCAGCAGACGTCTGCGCAGTGCACCTTCGCCTCCCACGTTGCTGATGATGCCCTTGCTTCCCATTTTTAATTTGTCAAGTGTTGTTTTCATATTCTAATCTGCCTCCGGCATAATTGCTAAATCAATTGAATCGACCATCTCAATATGGCAGGGATTCTCCAGATAGATGAGTTAGTTTTAACTTATCATTTGCCAAAAAAATATGGCTGATTACAGCCATTTTTTCTGAAATTAGTTTATTATATTACCGTAACCATGTCAATAAATTTCTCCCGACCTGGGAAATCAATTTGATCACGGAAGCAACGGCTAGCAGAGCAACTGCAATGGCTCCCGCCATTAGCATCGTTTCCGTTCCAATTGCTGCCGTTTCCTGGGAATTTCCTTCCAGGATTGCGAGCATGGTATAGTACATGTTTGCACCGGGAACCAGTGGCAAGATGCCTGGTATAATGAAGATGGTGGCAGCATCCTTAAAGGCTCTGGAAAAAAGCTCGCTGAAGAGTGCTACTGCACAGGAGCCGACAAAACAAGCAGTGATATTGCCTGACCCTGTCTCAATGAAATACGTATAGGTGAGCCAACCGCAGGCGCCGATAAAAGAAGCGCTGACAATGTGCTTTTTTGGTACGTGAAACAAAATGCAAAAGCCGATCGTTGAGCAGAAGGCGAATAAAAATGCCCAAAACATCAGAAGACACCTCCCAAAAGAGTCCACAGCTTGATGGTTACACCGACCCCTGCAGCCAAAGAGATGGCAATGATCACGGCTTCGATTCCTTTTGTAGCGCCTGACAGCATATCTCCCGCAAGGGTATCACGAATCGCATTGGTCAGGGCAACCCCGGGGAGAAAAATCATAATGGATCCGATGATAATTGCATTCTGATCTGTACCCATGCCCAGGGAAAGGCAGGTCAGAGCAAGAAATGTGGCGAGAGCGCAGCAGCAGAACCCCCTGATAAAGAGATTGGTGTCGATTTTGTCAAGCAGGATGGAAAGCACATAGCTGCAAGCCCCGATAAAAAAAGAGCAAAAGAAGTCCTTATAATCTCCATTGAAGATCAATGCGAAGAAGGATGATACCAGTGCTGCCCCGAGAATTCTTACAAGCAGAGCATAGGGTTTCATTGCAGCGATTTCTTTGAGTCTGTTTAGCCCGGCATCAATGGACAGATCGGTACTGGCAAACTCCCTGGAAAAATGATTGATCTGAGATATTTTTTCCAGATCGATACCGGTGCCTTTGATTCGTTTGATAAAGGTGTGCATGTCGCTGTCTTCAGAACCTTGATCAAGAGACAGAAATATCCCTGTCGGAGTAGCGAACGCCTCTACATAAGGAATTTTGCATGCTTTGCAGATCCTTGTGATCGTGTCTTCTACCCGATAGGCTTCCGCACCGCTCTTCATCATCAGCTCACCGGCACGAAGCGCCAGGATGAGAACCTTCTTTTGTATCTGATTAATCATAGACGCACCCTTCTCCCTATAACATATTTTCGATTTCGGTAACATCGTCCGCAATTATTATACCATATTGTGTTCGCATCTACAGCAGCGGATATGATAAAATAATACTGCCGAAGAGGGCAACCTCAGTTCAGAAAAATCACACTATAAATATCATACGATAAATAGGTTACTACTATTATATAAAAAAAGGTGGCAATATTATGGAAGAAAAACAGACGACATATCGAATTGGCCCCATTCGTCCTCCCAGTGAGGCAAACAGCCTGCTATTGCAAATTACTGGGGGATGCACATGGAACCGCTGCAAATTTTGCAGTATTTACAAGCATGAGCGGTTCAGAGCATTTTCTGTTGAGAGCATCAAAAGAGACATCGATGTTATGGCGGATTATGCTGACATGGTCACAAGCTACATGAATCAAGATGGAACGCTGAACAAAAAAACAGTACTGTCGAGATTTGAAGGCATGACACAGGAAGAGAAAAATTGCTGCTATTTAGTATACCGCTGGCTTGCTGGCGGTGGTGAGAATGTTTTTCTGCAGGATGGAAATTCTCTTGCGGTTAAGACGGAGCGAGTTCTTGAAGTGCTGCGCTACTTAAGAGAAAAGCTTCCAAGTATCAAGCGGGTTACGACCTATGGCAGGGCGGAAACCCTTGCAAAGATTACAGCGGAGGAATACGGAGAGCTAAAAAAAGCGGGACTTGATCGCATTCATTCCGGTTTTGAATCTGGATCAGACCGGGTACTGCAGCTCATTGACAAAGGGGTGACGTCAGAGCAGGAGATTTTGGCAGGAAACAATATTAAGGCAGGTGGTATTGAACTTTCAGTATATTTCATGCCTGGGATCGGAGGGAAAGATCTTTCAGCGGAAAATGCCCTAGAGACAGCTAGAGTGGTGCGGACGATCAATCCCGATTTTGTGAGGCTCAGAAGTGCTGTGATCAAGGAGGGTACAGACTTGTGGAAGGACTACAGAGACGGTCGTATCCGCCTTTGCAGTGAAAATGACAAGCTTGCGGAAGTCAAACTGTTGATTGAGAATGCACAGGGATGCACCGGATATCTGGCCAGTGATCATATCATCAATCTCCTTCAAAATGTTGAAGGAAGACTTGATATCGATTCCCTGAACATGCTGGCTCAGATTGAAGAATATTTTGCGCAGCCGCCGCTTCAGCAAAAGCTATTTCAGCTGGCAAGGCGCTACGGTATGGTCTCGGAGCCCAGTGATTTACTTCTGCTGCCAAAGGATCAACTGCTCCGGCTGGAACATTCGATCCGTTCCATAACAGATGAAGTCCTTTGGGATGAAAAGATGAATGAGATTTTGATGGACTATATATAAGGGAAAGAGAGCGCATTCCATCTGCAGATCCAGACCGCGAATGCGTCAGGAAGCATTTTCTGTCTCATTTACGAGACAAATCTCAATTATTATACTAAATTTGAGAAAAATATTCTGACAATAAGCTCGATTTTGGAAAAACTGAAAGCATCCCAAACCCTTTGAATCTGGGGATAAATTCAGAAAATTATAATATTTTTAGAAGAGAAAATAAAGTTGGCATGATATTTGAATATATTAATGGCAATCGTTAGCTGCTCTAGAAAGAGTTATAAGTTAAAATTGAGGAGGTTTTATACCATGACCGCATGTAACAAAGAATTAGCATTAAAAGAAGCTCAGA
>JAQSXD010000478.1 GCA_029266295.1 Bacillota bacterium
AAAGGGAGAACTCCTTGCCACTGTTTTCGGAACGGATCAGGGACGGGTTGATAAAGGAGCGGAGGAAGCCGCAAAGGCATTTCATATTCAGCCTTCCGCACCGGAAAAAGAAACTTTAATCAAACGAATTATCGAATAGTCAAAGCTAACCCCGGCGACAACAGATGTGTTCGCCGGGGTTCCTATAAATTTTAGAGAATCGGAGAGAGTATACCGCTATGAATCCACTGCCAGATCCGTCGGATCAACTGTCATATCCATTGAATGAAAATACACTGCAGAAGCGAAAAAAACTGGCCGTTGTAACCGGTTCGGAAGCCACAAAAGAAACCCTGTGCAGCCAAATGAAATATTATCTGGAAGACTGCGTCGATATCGAGGGCTATTCGGAAGAAGTTATGGTGAAAGAACCAATTAAAGCGGATCTGGTGATGATGAGCTCCAAAATCCTTTCCGAAGAAATGGCGGAATACGTCAGCCCCGAATGCCCTGTTCTGATTGCGAAACGGTCCCTGAATATTGAGAATATCGAGAAGTTGTTTGGGATTCCAAAGGGAACCAGTGTTTTTTTTGTCAATGATATCAAGGAAAACGCCATAGGCTGTATTGAAGCCCTTCAGGAAATTGGTATCGATTACCTTGACCTGATTCCCTACTATCCAGGCTGCAGAATCTACCGAAATGCAAATATTGCGATAACTGCCGGAGAAATGGCTCTGGTTCCGGACCATGTGGAAAAGGCCATCGATCTGGGCGCTCGCATCATCGATATTTCCAGCATCGTTGAGATTTTGAAGCATCTTGATCTTCTGGATCGAAAGCTGAGTCTCGTTTCCGAAAAATACAAAGAAACCATGATTCGCTTCAGCAATCACCTATATCATCTGTTTAATGAAGCTTCCAGTATGAATCAATATCTGGCCAGGATTCTCAACCAGATCAATGATGGAATCATTGCATTCTATGGCAGCGGCATCATTTCAATCTTCAACGAGAAGAGCCGAGAAATCTTCGGACCTGCTTCCGCAGGAGACCTGGTACACAATGTGATTACAGATCAATCCATCAAAGAATATCTGCTTGCAGAGGAGGATCTGTCAGATCGGCTGTTCCGGTTTAATCATGAAGATCTCATCATCAGTAAATTCTATATTGAGAAACTGGATACAATTGTTTGCACCATAAAAAATACAAAGGAAAATAAAGATATCGAAGTCAAACTCAGGCAGGATTTGATCCGTAAGGGCTATATCGGGAAATATCGGTTTTCGGATATTGCCGGAAAGTCCCAGGAGATTTCGGATGCGGTACATATCGCCAAGAAGCTTGCCAAATCGGACCTGAACATTCTGATCTATGGTGAAAGCGGGGTCGGGAAGGAATTGTTTGCCAGCGCCATTCACAATGAATCCCTGCGCAACAGGGGCCCCTTTGTAGCAATTAATTTCAGCGCCATTTCTGAGGATTTGATTGAGAGTGAGCTTTTCGGCTATGAAGAAGGGGCATTTACCGGTGCCAAGAAAGGCGGCAGGCTGGGAATCTTTGAACAAGCGAACCAGGGAACCATCTTTCTTGATGAGATCGGCGATATTTCCATGCGGATTCAAGCGCGGCTTCTGCGTGTTCTTCAGGAGAAAGAAATCCGCAGAGTGGGCGGAAGCGAAAATATCCCCATCGATGTCAGGGTCATTGCGGCGACTAATAAGAATCTGATTCAGATGTGCCGGAACGGAACCTTTCGGAAATTTTACCTAAAGGTACCGCCTCTTCGGGAACGGTGTCAGGATATTGAAGTTCTGGTGCATCATTTTCTGAAGAAGCATGGGCGAGGCCGTCTGCAGATTTCTACTGAAGTTATGGAAACTCTTAGAATGAATCGATGGAATGGCAATGTCAGAGAGCTGGAGAACGTCATCGAGTATTTCATCGCGGTGTGTGACAGCGGCACAGTAAGGATGAGCGATTTGCCGGAGGATTTTTTTGAAGAGTCGGAAGCAGCTCCTTCGTGGAATCAGCTTCTTCTGAATCACTGGGTGCAGCGTCAGGGGATGGATAAAGGAGCGAAGAAACAGGCGCTGAGTCGTGAGACACCAAGCCGTTTCCTGGAGTATGATGAAGCTGGAAACCTGATTAAGAAAGACCACACTGCATACAGTGAGGCTCTGTGCGAACGGGGGAATCTTGAGGAATATTTGTACTTTTTGAATTTAATCAAGGAGTATACTGACCGGGGGCAGACCATCAGCAGAAAAACAATGGCTGAGGTTGCAAAAAAGAAGTTCCCATACATTACTGAGGAGCGGGTGCGGAAAAGAACCGATGATCTTCAAGCACTAAAACTCATTACAAAATCTGCCGGACGGGTAGGCATGAGGCTGACAATAAATGGGGTAGAATATATACGCAATAACGCCCAATACGCCCCGATAAAAACCGAATAATAAAACGGACAGTGATCAAAGATCCTCCTGGTTCTATAAAAAAAGCCGAGATTCAAGTGTTTGAGCCGGCTTTTTCTTTTTTTCTGATAATACAGTCTCCTTGGCACATGGTTTGCTATATAGATAATTATCCCTGAACCTGCTGGTAAACAGCCAGGAAGATCATCGGGGAAGATTCAATTAAGGAGGAGAACCATGAAAGAAGAAAAAAATCTTCAACGCCTGGAAAGCAGATTGACGAAGTTTCAGGCACCACACACATACGCGATTATCTTTTTTGTTATTATTGCAATGTGGCTGCTAACCTTTGTAATTCCTGCCGGTAAATTCACGACGCACGAGGTGGAGTATACCGATGCCAGTGGTGCGGTAAAGACAAAGACTGTACTGATGGCAGAAACCTTCCGCTACGCTTATCACTTTGATACAGAAAAGCTGTCAGCTTCTCTGAACGATTTGAGCAGTGATACCGCGAAACTGGAAGAACTCGGTGTTGATCCTGCAGCTCTGTCTGATTTTCTTGCAACAGATAAGGCTTCCTGGTCCCAGGATGCACTTGACGCAGTAGGACTGACAGATCCGGTGCTGTACGACCTTTTTGGAGACAGCATCTATGATATGAGTCAGAAATTACATAATACTGCAACCCTTTGGGGAACTGATGATTACGGCGGGTTCGGCGTACTCAACTACCTCTTCGAAGGCCTTGTCACTGGTGATAAGTACGGGTCTGCTGTAGGTATCGTTGCCCTGATCCTCGTCGTAGGAGGAGCCTTTGGTATTATCATGAGAACCGGTGCAGTTGAGGCAGGGATCTATGCCTTTATCAAAAAATCCAGAGGCTTGGAGCGTTACTCCCTGCCGCTGCTGTTCTTCCTCTTCGCACTGGGCGGAGCAACCTTCGGAATGTCTGAAGAATGTATCCCCTTTGCCATGGTCATGGTGCCCTTTGTCATCGCCATGGGCTATGACTCCATCGTTGCCATAACG
>JAQSXD010000146.1 GCA_029266295.1 Bacillota bacterium
GTGGAAACTGGTATCGGGAGCAATGGGTGGAGAAGAGACCTTGACTGTAAAGTCGCAGGAATACGCAGAAAAAATCGTGGCAACCGGCTTGGTACAGCTTGCTAAAGAAACAAAACTTGTTGCCGAAGTCAGCGGTATTGTGAAAAACATTGAACTAGACGATGGAAATTCTGTCTCGGCAGGTGCTGTGATTCTAGCCATCGATAGTTCGGATCTTGAATATGAACTGAAACAGAAAGAATCTGCGTTTCTCGATGAGAAAGCGCAGTATGAAAACCTTGTGAACTATGAGTATCAAGCAGCGGCCGAAGATCTGAAACGACTTGATACCGCACGGAAAAAAGCCGAAGCCGACTGGAAAGCTGCAGAACTATTATACCAGGAAGGCGCAATCTCCAGCAGTGAACGATTGACTGCAAAGTCTGCTTACGATTCTTCTGCGGCAGAATGGAAGAAGGCTAGCTTGAAAGTGGAGTCCCTTAGAGAAGGCGGCTCACTGCGCAGCTCTGCATATTCCCAGATGATGAATGCCCAGTCTGCTTATGAAAGCAAGCTGGAAGAAAAGAATAAATTCACGATCACAGCACCGTGGGACGCCATTCTTTTGAAAACATATGTGAAAGAACAGCATTTGATCAATCCCGGAGATGTACTTGCAGATATCGGAGAAGTAGGAAGCAGTTACGTAGCAACGGAGCTGGATGAAAAATACTTTCCATATCTGTTTAAAGGGTTGAAAGCGGAAATAAAAATGGGTGATAACCGGTTGCCTGCTGCGGAAGGGACCATAACTGTCATCTCTCCGAAGATCAACGAAAATACCGGTACCTTCTCCATTCAAATCAGATTGCCGGGAGACTTCCCATTTCAGGCTTCTGACCTGACTGTGAATGTGGAAATCCTCATCAGTGAGGATTCAAATGCGATCTTGATCCCCAATCAATACCTCATAGCAGGCGAGGACAGCGTATACCGTTATGCTGACGGGAAAGCAATGAAGAAAAAGATTGTGTATCATTTGGGTCTTTCTGGGAACGTCGTTGTGACCAATGGTTTGGCGGAGGGAGATATTCTAATAATGCCCGGCAAGGAAATTTATGACGGAAAATCAGTCAGGATCAAGAATTAAAAGGGATTGACGGTATGAAATTGGAAAGGAGATCGATGGGATGAAATTGGAGCTAAAAATCGCGCTGCGATTCTTGAAATACGGAAAGACTCAAACGCTGTTTATTCTGCTGGGAATTGCCGTGGGCGTATCGGTTCAGATTTTTCTTTCGACCTTGATCACCAGCCTTCAAGAAAGCCTTATTGACGAAACCATCGGAAATGCAGCCCACATCACCGTAAAGAGCAGAGATGATGAAATCGGCAGAATTCTTGAGCAAGGCAGCCAGGAACTGTCTTTGCTTAGGGGGAACAGAACCGCTCTTGAGAAAGGTTTGATCAACTGGCCTGTAATTGCAGAAGAACTGGAAGATGAACCGGATATTACAGCATTTTCGCCCCTTGTGCAGGGCACACCACTGATCCGAAGTTCGGGTAAAGATTTATCCGTTCAAGTAAAAGGGATTACGCTCAGTAATGCGGATAGAATTTATGAACTTACATCGCGAATTGTATCCGGAGAGGCTATTGCAGAAGGAAATCAGATTTTAATTGGAACAAAACTGTCAGAGAATCTGGGTATAGAAGCCGGGGGTGTGATCAACCTCTTTACCGCGCAGGGAGAACCGGTATCCTTTCTAGTTTCCGGGATCTTCGATTTGGAAAATGAGGCGGTTAACAGCACTGTAATTTTTATGGATTTAAATCGAGCCCAAAAGCTATTTCAAATGGGCAGCAGGATATCCGCCATTGAAATCCAGGTCAAAGATCCATTCCAATCCGATGTCATCGCAGAAGCATGGCGGAGCCGTATTCCTGAAGAAGAAATTATTGACTGGAAAGAGCAGAACAGGCAGTTACTCATTGCCTTATCCAGCCAGAGCAGCTCTACATACACCATACAGTTCTTTGTAATCCTTGCGGTTACCCTCGGGATTTCCAGTGTGCTGGCGGTTTCTGTGGTTCAGAAGTCGAAAGAGATCGGAATCCTAAAGGCAATGGGAGTTACAAAAGGCAGCGCAAGCAGAATCTTTCTGCTGCAGGGTTTCCTATTAGGCGCTGTAGGGTCTGTTGTGGGGACGGCTCTGGGGATTCTTTTGATCAGCCTCTTTCAACTGGCGGGTCTTGGTGCCGGTGTTCCGGAGATCAGCTATCGTTGGGGAAACATGCTACTGATCGGAGGTATTTCCACTGTATCCGGTTCTCTCGCATCACTTCTTCCCGCAAGAAGGTCTGCAAATCTGAATCCGATGGAGGCGATAAAAAATGGATGAACTTCTGATAAAAGGGGAAAATCTTGTCAAGGAATATGGAGGAGCGGTAAAAACCAGAGCGCTGAACGGAGTGGATCTGAAGATTGGAAATCGGGAATTCTCATGTATTATTGGTCCTTCCGGCTGCGGTAAGAGTACGCTTCTCAACCTTCTTGGCGCGCTTGACCGCCCGGATGACGGTAGCTTGCAGTTTCGCGGGGTTGAGCTTTCAGCCATGAGTGAAAACGAGCTGGCAGCCTTTCGAAACAAGAGTGTTGGATTTGTGTTTCAATTTCATCATCTGCTTCCGGAATTCAACGCGCTTGAAAATGTTTTGCTTCCGTCATGGATTGAAAGTGGCCGTGTGAATCAAAACAGACAGAAACGTGCAATTGAGCTGCTGGAACTGGTGGGTTTGGAAGGCAAGATCAAGAACCCGGCCAACAATTTATCAGGGGGACAGCAACAGCGTGTTTCCATTGCCAGAGCGCTGATTAACAGCCCGGAGCTTGTACTGGCGGATGAACCCACAGGAAATCTCGACTCAGAATCAACAGAACAGGTGTATGAGCTGCTCCGCAGGATCAGCCGTGAGATGGGAACGGCATTTCTGATCGTTACTCACGACCGCAATATTGCCCAGAAATGCGATCGTATCATAGAAATGAAGGATGGAAGAATTATCAGTGATTAAGATTGGTTATGCCTGCCAGGCATTAGCAGTAGAAGATACGCAGCTGAGAAGCTGCATCATGAAGAATGCCGATGAAGAACGGCTCAAGGAAATCATCGCTTATAATCTTGACGCTTTGGAACGCATTATGGAATACAACAGAGCGCAGGAGATTACTCTGTTTCGAATCAGCTCTGAGCTGGTTCCTTTTGGTTCGAGCCCGGTGAATTCTTTGAAATGGGATTTGCGTTTCGCGGAACGCTTCCGGGAGATTGGCAGGAAACTTAAGGAATACGGAATCAGAGTCTCGATGCATCCGGGGCAATATACCGTTCTCAATTCCCCCGATACCGCCGTGGTAAAACGAGCCGTTGAAGATCTTGAATATCATTGCAAGGTTCTGGACGCCCTAAAGACAGCGCCGGACAGCAAGCTGATTCTCCATGTGGGTGGAATCTACCAGGACAAAGAAGCGGCAATGAAGCGGTTTGAAGACAATTATAAATTGCTTCATGATGGAATCAAAGCAAGACTTGTGCTGGAGAATGATGATAAATCCTATACCATCAGCGATGTATTGGAATTAGGATTAAAGCTGGGAATCCCGGTGGTATTTGACCACCTCCATAACCGGATCAACTGCTCTGATCCATCCAAGAACGATTCTTTCTGGATTGAAGCGAGTAAAAGCACATGGAAGGATATTGACGGCAGGCAGAAAATTCACTATTCACAGCAGGAGGGCGGAAAAAAGCCTGGCTCCCATTCACTAACCATTGAAACTCGTGAGTTTGTGAGATATTATGAGTCCATCCTATTCCATGATCTGGATGTTATGCTGGAGGTAAAGGACAAGAATTTATCCGCTGTGAAGTGCATTCTTCTCATTACTCCAGAAAGTAAGGGCATTCAGGATCTTGAAAAAGAATGGGCAAGGTATAAATATACGGTTTTGGAGCGCGCTCCTCACATTTATCAGGAGATAAGAACGCTTTTGAAGGACAAGACCTCCTATCCTGCTGTACAGTTTTACAGCTTGATCGATGAGGCGTGTAAAGAGCCTGAAAACATCGGCCATTCTGTCAATGCAGCCATGCATATCTGGGGATATTTTAAGCATCAGGCAACGGAAAAAGAGAAGACCGCATTTCTAAAATCCATCGAGAATTACCGTCTTGGATCAGCCTCATCTTCTGCACTGAAACGACAATTGGAACGGCTGACCCGAAAGTACGGTAATCCTTATCTGGCCGCGTCCTATTACTTTCTTCTCAGCTGAAAAATTAAGCCGCATCCTTTTGATCTTGTATTGCTCCATACAATTTCTCGCCAAAGGTAAATAAGAAGACACCGGTTAGAATGATCGCTCCGCCAATAAGAGAGGATCGCTCAGGTACTTCGCCTGCAATGAGAAAACCTAAAAGGCTTGTTAGAAATGGTGTTACAAACATGTAGTTGCTGACCTGTGATGTCTGCCTGGCCTTTGCAAATGCCTGGGACCAGAACGCATAGGCAATGGCACTTGAACAGATCCCCAGGACAGCAAGATAAACCCATTGGATGGCAGGGGCATGAGAAGCCTCCCTTATGGAAGCAGGAGCAAAAATGGTAAGGAGGAACGTACCAAAAAAAATGCTGTATGCAGAAGTCTGCAATGCAGTATATTTTTTTGTCAGCTTTCGCTGCAAAAGATTGTACAGGCTCAGAGCGAGAACCGCTAGAAACAGCCAAAACAGCCCTGTATTGACTGATAAGATGCCATTCGTCAAGGTCAGAACAGCAACACCAGAAAATTCAATAATAATGGCAAACCATTGAAAATAACCAAGTCTTTCCTGATAGATGAATTGTGAAAGGAGAGCCGTTAATACCGGAACGGTGGAAATTACGATGCTTCCAGTGGCTGCCGTCACAGTACCTTGCCCTTGATTAAATGCAATCATATATAGAAAAAAACCAAGGGTGCCTGCAAGGATAAAAAACGGTAAATCTTGTTTCTGGGGCAATTTCATTTTTGTGATGGCTGCAACTGCTAGAAGCGTGCAGGAGGCAATGAAATACCGAAGAAAACCCAGAGAAAAGGCGGTGAAATATTGCAGTGACAGCCTTGTGAGCACATAAGCCAGCGACCAGAAAAGAATCGTAATCATCGCGTCAATATGAAAGCTGGTTTTCAATTTCATTTCTTTTACCTCTTTTCAAATAAAAATAATCATGCCTGGATTGTAAAATCCAAGGATTTCTTATATAATTTGACCATAAACAATCGGTATAGAAAAGAGCCAATTCAAAGTTGTTTTATTTGAGCCGGTTAAAAGGGGGGTGTTTTGATGTTGTTTATTGAACTTGACAGAACCCATGAGCGTACGTATGCAAAACAGATTTACACACAACTTCGAAAAAAAATAATTACGGGGCTGCTCAAGGCAGGCGATAGACTGCCGTCAACTCGTGAACTGTCAAAGGATTTGGGGGTTGCACGGAATACCATATTAACTGCTTATGAGCTGCTTGCGTCCGAAGAATTCCTCTATAGTTTACCCGGTGCAGGTTTTTATGTTGGTCCTGAAATTACGTGGGAAAAGCAACCGATGCCAATTGTGAATTCTACTGCTGCTTCTCTGACTGATATGGCGCTTCCAAGTGATCTGATCAATTTTGACAGCGGTCTTCCTGCTTTGGATTTGTTCCCAAGGAGCAAGTGGAACCATGCGGCTGCCAAGGCCTTAAATGAAGCACCGACTTCTGTTTTGGGATATGACGATCCTCAGGGCAGGCCGGAGCTCCGAGCAGTTTTGGCGGGACATCTCAAACGTACCCGCGGGATTGAATGCAGACCGGAACAGATTATGATCACGTCAGGAACAAAACAGGGATTGACTCTGGTGGCAAAATGTCTGCTGAATGATAAAAGCGAAGTTTGGATCGAAGATCCCACCAATGAAAATGTGAAACAGATTTTTTCGTACCATACGGATAAGATCATTCCATTTGGGGTAGATGAACAAGGAATCCGGCCCCATTTGTTTCCTAGTGAAAGAAAGCCGACGTTGATTTTTCTTACCCCTTCCCACCAATTCCCCATGGGAGGGATTTTACCCATCAAACGGCGCCTTGAACTCGTCGAATTTGCAAGGAAGAGCGGGTGCTTTATCCTGGAAGATGATTATGACAGTGAATTTACATATCAAGGACTTCCTGCAAACTCCTTGTTTGAATTTGATTCGGAACATGTGATCCATGCGGGCACCTTCAGCAAGACCATGTTCCCATCCCTGCGTCTTGGCTATCTGGTTGTGCCGAATCAACTGGTTCCCCTAATCCGGGAATGGAAGCGGCTTGCAGATCATCACTCCAATTCCATCTACCAGCTTGCACTGATGCGGTTTATGGAAAGCGGAGCGTTGGAACGCCACATTCGTCGAATGAAAAGAGTGTATCAAGCAAGACGGGATCATTTGCTTTCGTTGCTACGGAGATTATTTGGAGATAAGGTGACCGTGTACGGATTTCATGCAGGCATGCACATTGTGGCTGAATTTGAAGGCGTTGTGTTTTCTGCGGAAACGATTCAGAAGCTCTTGAACCGTGGAATATATGTTGTTCCGGTCGAAAAGCATGCAATCTTAAAAGGCAATCACTCAAGTCAGCTTATTTTAGGATACGCCTCACTGTGTTATGAAGATATGGAAAGAGGATTAGAAATTCTAAAAGAGGTATTAAGGAAGCACTGCTGATGTCTTTTATTTACGAGAGCGAGAGGAGTATGGAGATGTATCAAGATTTTTTTACCTGTTTGAAGCCTCCTTCACTTTATCAGCAAAGTGACGTAAGTTTTTGGACTGAGGAACATATTTCTAAGCAGTTGCTCAAAGCCCATCTTGACCCCAATTTCGAGGGAGCAAGCCGCAAATTAGGCTTTATCGAAGAATCGGTAAAGTGGATCAGTGAAACGATCCCGTACGACAAGTTTCCAGAATTGCTGGACGCAGGCTGCGGTCCGGGATTATATGCGGAACGATTTCGGAAGGCTGGATACAACGTAACCGGGATTGACTTTTCAAAGGGGTCCATCGAATATGCCAAGGATTCTGCAGAGAAACAAAACCTCGACATCACGTATGTATATCAGAATTATTTAACAGTGGATTATGAGAATCGGTTTGATTTGGCCACCTTTATTTATTGTGATTATGGTGCACTGTCAATTGAAAACAGAGCAATCATCCTGAAGAAGCTGTATCAGAGCCTGAAACCGGGTGGAAAGCTGCTGCTGGATGTGTTCTCCATGGCAAAGTATCGTGAGTTTCAGGAATTAAGAACATGGAACGTCCATGAAGAAGGAGGATTTTGGCGTGAGGGGAAATACCTGGAGCTTCATGAGCAGTATCGCTATTCTGACAATGTGACGCTGGAGCAAACCGCTGTTGTTAACGAGAATGATATTACGACATATTACATCTGGAACTGTTATTTTACAAAAGAGGCGTTGGTAAAGGAAGCAAGAGAGGCGGGATTTGAACATTATAAAATCTTCAGCGATGTGGCAGGGAAACCTTATGATAGCGATAGCCTGACCATGGCAATTCTTCTGGAGAAATAACAAACGATAACCTGAGATTTGCAATATCTTCAGCTTCCGATTTTAATTCCGGCAAGAAACTCATCCGTAAGAAGTTGAGCCTTAGCAGCAGAAGAAGGATTGTAATTGGCCGTGAACCGATCACAAAAACCATGATGTCCGGATAATGTAACGATGGATGTATTCTTTTTTTTCCCTATTGCCAGCGCCAAATCGCACGGATCAAAGGACGGCTCATTTTCTGCAAAGATTAAAAGAGACGTGCATTTTGGTTCTACCTCAGAATAATCCCGTATCCGTGAACCATAATACCCGACCATTCCGTCACAAAGCCCGGTGGCCGAGCACCTCCATGCAATGGTTGCTCCTACACTGTAGCCGACAAGAACAATTGAGCGGTATTTTGGCCTCACCTCTGACAGCAGCCGCACATAATTCTTATAAACATCAAATCCGATGTTTCTTTTGAAATGCTCATACGCTTCCGGCTGCCGGGAATATGGAAAAGCCTCGGCTCCATCAAGCAGATCCGGACAATAGACAGCATATCCCCGATTACGATATTGCTGGCAGACCTCTAAAATGTGTTCATTGATGCCATAGATTTCATGAAAAACAACAACTGCTGTATTTACGTTATGATTCTGAATCAATCAATGTTCCTCTCGAAAAAATAGGGCTATAACGAATCGATTCCAATGATTTACCAGATGATATTATATCGCGTTATCACGAATACCACAATTAATTTAAAAAGCTTGGCGTAAAAATTACAGGATATCCAGATGAAACACAAAATACAAAAAAATAAAAAAACAGCAAAATCTATTGACAGCTCAAAATAATGTGCATATAATGAACGAAATTAATAGTGATCAAACCGTTGAAGTGGAGATAAAAACAAATCGTGCATTCACAGAGAGCCGGGGTTGCTGAGATCCGGTAAACGCAGCTTGTTAAATGGACCACTG
>JAQSXD010000147.1 GCA_029266295.1 Bacillota bacterium
TTATTTTGTAAATTTCATCATAAAATAGAGTAATTTCTACCTATTATCCCTTTTACAGAAAATTTTTATATATCATAGAAGAAATTGTGGAAAATATTGTAATTCGTTGTTTCTGCTCCAAGGTGCTTCTATGAATCAAAAAGAGAATGAAAGAACAAGAATACGGCTTCTTGAAAGGGCTTGTGCCTCTTATGAAAGAGAGCTGCAGCAGTACATTTATGCATTGACAAGAAACGATTCCTTTGCCATGGAGGAAATCTATCAGAACACGATGCTGAGCGCTCTGCGAGGAATCTACGGACTAAGGGAAGAACATAAGATAAAGGATTGGATCTTTGCCATTGCAAGGGAGGAGTCCAAACGCTATTACGCAGCGCTAAAAGCGGATAAGGCAGGGAGACAGCATGTAACGGATCATGAGTTTGAATGGGGGTCAACCTTCGTTACAGATTTCACTCAATCTGTGGAAGACAGAGTCTCCATTGCTTCACTAATTAGCAGCTTAAAAGCGGAAGAGCGACGGCTTTATGTACTGCATTATTACTACGGCTTTCCTTTTAAGAAAATTTCTGAAATGCTGAACATGAACTATAATACGGTTCGTTCTATTCACGGAAGGGGAATGGCTAAAATGAGAAAACGGCTCTGACGGATCTAAGGAAGAGCTGATTTAATGAATTAACTGATCAGATGTGCGCACGGAATTAATCAGCTCTTCCCTAGATAAAAAACTTGATCATCATTTGCCTCGGTAGTATATTCAGAGTATGAGAAACAAAATAATGGAGCTGTGTAAGGACTATACAGACCTTACGGAAGAGGATATCCAAATCCTCATCGAGTATGATGAAAAAATCGGGTCGATCGCTCTGCTGACATCCAACGATATCTTTATTGACGCGCTGACGTCCAATCATAAAGATTCCGTTGTTCTTGCATGGGCCAAGCCTGAAAAGAAGTCTCTCTACAACAAGAGCGTAGTGGGGGATCTTGCCTATTCGGAAAATGAGCCTGGTGTGTACAAGACGATTATAACCGGAAAAGTCTCCCGGGCAATCAGCGGCGTAAGCCAGGAAGGAGTTCCTATCGCACAGACCGTCGTCCCCATCAAGAATCGGAACAAGATTATCGGCGTGCTGATCATGGAGCGGGATATTACCCGTGAAATTGAACAGGAGCAGGAAGTAAACGTACTGAAGGAAACGGTAGAATTTCTAAAAAAGTCTCTCATGGAACTAAATATCGTCGAGTCCTATTTTGCAGATTGGTTCAATAATGGAATTTTTGTACTGAACAGCGAGTGCAGAATTATCTATGTCAACAAAGCCGCACATGATCTCTATCTCAGAGAAGAAAACAAGGAACCCATGGGCAATGATCTTTCCAAGCTGCTTGGAACCTTCCGGGATCTCAATGATATGCTGAGCAAGATCAGCAGCCCGACAGAAATAGGCCTGCGGGATGAGGTTTACAATCTCCATATTCACCCGATCGGAATCCAGGATGAGCTGGAGGGCGCTGTTATCATCGCTCAGGATATGACCGAGCTAAGAATCAAGGAACGGGAAATCCAGGGGAAAGATATGCTGATTCGGGAGATCCATCACAGGGTGAAAAATAATCTTCAAAACATTGCAGCAATTCTGCAGCTTCAAATGAGAAGGACCAATTCTGAAGAGGCACGGACATCTTTCCAGGCCAGCATCAGCAGGATTATGTCCATCGCAGCAGCCCAAAATGTATTCTCCCGTCAGAACATAGACACAGTCAAACTCAAAGAATTACTGGGTTATGTGATGAACACAACGCTGGAAAGCTATAAATTTGAGTATCAAAACATTTTGGCAGCTGTGGAAGGACGCAACGTTGAAATTTCCAGCAGTCAGGCCATACCTGTGGCCCTCATCGCCAATGAGGTTGTCAGCAATGCTATGAAGCACGGTATAAAGAGTGATGAGACCGGTGAAATCCGCATAAATATTAATGAGAATGAAAATATGGTCATTATGGAGTTTTACGACAGCGGAAAAAATGATCTGAATGATGACATCAGAAATGAAAATAAGCTGGGTCTTCAGATCGTTAAGGCGCTCTCTACAGAGCAGCTGGGCGGTACCTTTACCCTCAGTAAAGTAAACGGTGAGACGAAAGCAGAAGTAATATTCACCAAATGACAAAGGAGGTGTTTCATGGGCTATTTATCAGTGTTGCTGGCAGATGATGAAGTGTTGACCAGGCTCGATATTCGGGAACATTTGACAAAGGAAGGACATATCGTCTGCGGCGAAGCAGGAAACGGTCTGGACGTATTAGAATTGGCCAGACTGACCAATCCGGACATCGCACTGCTGGACATTAAAATGCCGGGACTTGACGGGATTGAAGTGGCCAGCCAGCTGAAACTGATGGGGGTTCCCACAGTACTTATGACGGCATATTATCAACCGGCTTTTATTAATCGGGCGGAGAAGGTCGGGGTCTATGGATACCTGAATAAACCGATTCGTCAGCAGGACATCATCCCAGCACTTCATATTGCTTATGGGCGGTGGAAAGAGGTGCAGAAGCTTTCCAAAGAGATCGATCTAATCAAAAAGAAGATCGAGTATCAGAAGAGAATTGAACGAGCAAAGGGAATCTATGCCTTAAAGCACGGCATCACCGAGTTTGAGGCGCACAACGCAATTTTAAAATTATCCATGGCAAGCAGCAAGCCACTATTTCATGTATGTGATGAAATTATAAGAGAAGGTTAAACGCAATCATTTTAATACCAAGTGGATCATATGATTCTCCGAAAGAGAACCTTTGGGGAGACAGCCGTCAAAAATTTACCTCAGGAATCAGCAAACCTAACGATTCCGGGGGTATTTTTTTTATCTGAATAACAGTGTAATATTATTTGGCGTCTGAAAGAACGGTTTCATCGTGTAAATGATTTCGCTGGAGGCGATATGTGTTTAATTGTCGAATTTGATAATAAATTGTATTATTATGCATTATTTTGACTTGCATCCACTTTTTCTTTGCATTATACTAGCAACTAGCATTGGTTTCCATAATTTTACCCGGATTATATTAACTGTAAATATATGTTTACACAATTTCCGCTTTTAGTTTATTTTTCATTCAATTTGATTTTGGAAAGATCATCATCGGCCTGCAGGGAGCAGAATTGCCGTTAATGAAATATGACATTATTGTGAAAGAAAAGGAGTTTAGGAATGAAATGGAGTGTATCTAGAAAAATAGCACTGATGACCGGTGTACTCATCATAACGGCGTCGGTTGCCTTGAGCTTAACTGCCGGGTTTATGAGCGAAGCTGCTCTCATGGAGCAGACCAATAACTCAATGCAGCAGTATGCAAAAGGGAGCGCCGCATATGTAGGCGCCAAGGTGGAAAAGAATCTTGCGGTCTTGAATCAACTTGCAGAGAATCCAGTGATTACTTCCATGGACTGGAGCATACAGAGAGATCTTCTTTTGTACGAGCTGGACGAATTGGGATATTCGACGATTGCAATCGCCCAGCCGGATGGAACCATGATCAATGCAGGCACCGGAGAGTCTGCTAATGTCAGCGAGCGCCAATACTTTAAGGAGGTAATGCAGGGAAAATCGGTGGCATCCGATGTTGTGGTAAACAAGGTGACCAATCGTCCTTGTGTCGTTGAAGCGGTGCCTATTGAGATCAACGGAGCCGTTGCAGGAGTATTGATGGGCGCAAGGGATGTGGAATATCTGAGCGAATTGACTGATGGGATTGGGCTTGGAAAACGGGGTTATGGCTTTATCCTTGGAGCAGACGGGACCTATTATGCCTATCCGGACAGGCAGGTGGTTGCTGATCAGATCAACGTCTTCAAAAACATGAATGACGGTGCGAATAGTTTTGCAGCCAAGTATGAAGCTTTGGGAGTAGGTAACACCGGCGTTCTCGAGTATGAACTGAACGGTGAGGCTCGTCTCTCAGCTCTGACGCCGGTGCCAGGAACAGGCTGGACCCTTGGTATTGCAAATTATCGTGACGAGGTTCTTGAAGGCGTATCTGCACTAAAATTATCAATCGTTATCATCACCATCGTTGTCTCAATCTTAGGAGTACTCTGTGCATGGTTTGTAGGCAGACAAATCAGCAAACCAATCAAAAATCTAAAGGCGGCGGCGGACCAGCTAGCGCTTGGAAACGTTGAAATTTCGCTAAGCGTATCCACGAGAGATGAAATTGGCGAACTTATGACTTCCTTTGGCACAATGGCTGATCACATCAAAGATCAGGCTTTGGCGGCTGAGCGGATTGCCAAGGGCGATCTGACAGCAGAGTTGAATCCCAGATCAGAGAAGGATGTACTGGCTCTCAGCATGAAGAGTGTTATTGAAACGCTTAGGGCGCTGGTAAGCGAGACCCGGAACCTTACGGAGTCCGCTGCAGAGGGGAATTTGGAAGCCCGTGGGAATGCGGAGGCGTTCGACGGCGGCTTCAGAGAAATTGTAGAGGGTGTTAACCGTACGCTGGACGGAATTGTAGAGCCGCTGTCTGTGGCGCTGGGATATATCTCTAGGATGGCCGATGGTGAAAACATGGAGCTTTTGGAGAATCATTACAAGGGTGAATATGGAAAACTCATCGAAAATCTGAATCGGGTTAGAGACGCACTTTACAGCCTGACTAGCGAAGCAATGGCTCTTGCACAAGCAACAAAAAAAGGAAATCTTTCTCATCGCGCAGATGTGGGAAGGTTGAAGGGCGGATACGCAAGAATTATGCAAGGGATCAATGATTCTCTCGATGCAGTTATTAATCCTTTGAGAATTGCAGCGGGATATATGGAGCAAATCGGGAGAGGGGAAGTGCCCGAGACGATCAACGAGACGTATGCCGGTGAGCTGGAAGAGATTAAAAACAGCATCAATGCCTGCATTGAAGGTCTGGACGGTCTGGTGAGAAACCGGGACATCCTCATGGCCATGAGCGTCAATGATTATTCCCAAGCAGCATCGGAGGAATATCAGGGTATTTATGCGGACATCAGCAGGTCGATTAATGCGGCATCCGGTCTCATCAACCGTTTGGTTCTTGTTATGAGAAAAGTCGCGGATGGAGATTTAAGCGATCTTGAACGGCTTAAGGGTATGGGCAGACTGAGTGAGCGTGATGAACTAATGCCTGCGGTTATCACAATGATGGGTGCCATTCAATCTCTGGTGGACGAGACCTCAACTCTTTCCGATGCTGCTGTGGAGGGAAGACTTGAGAATAGAGGTGACGCATCGAGGTTCAGCGGTCAGTATCGAAGCGTAGTAGAAGGAATTAATCAAACGCTTGATGCAATTCTTTCGCCGATTGCAGAGGCATCGTCAGTCCTTGAAGAGATGGCAAACGGAAACCTGCAAGTTGCGGTCAGCGGTGACTACAGGGGAGATCATGCAAAGCTGAAAAACAATCTGAACAGGACACTTGGAAGTCTTCAGGATTATGTCAGCGAGATCACGAGGATTCTGTCAGGAGTCAGCGAGGGGAATCTGGATCTGACGCTGGAAGCAGACTACAGGGGGGATTTCACTGAAATTAAAAATTCTTTGAACAATATCATTGGTACCCTATCACAAGTAATGGGAGATATCAACACGGCGGCAGAGCAGGTGGCTTCCGGGTCAAGACAGGTTTCCGTCGGCAGTCAGTCCCTTTCCCAGGGTTCTACTGAGCAGGCAAGCACCGTACAGCAGCTGACTGCCTCCATTTCCGAGCTTGCGTCGCAGACTAAGAAAAATGCACTGGACGCAAATGAAGCCAGCCAGCTGGCCGTAACCGCCAGCGAGCAGGCATCTGCCGGTAATCATCAGATGCGGGAAATGTTGGGTTCCATGGAGGCAATCAATGAATCCTCGGCGAATATTTCAAAGATCATAAAGGTAATTGATGATATTGCGTTCCAGACCAACATTCTAGCCCTGAATGCCGCAGTTGAAGCAGCCAGAGCTGGTCAGCACGGAAAAGGCTTTGCCGTTGTGGCAGAGGAGGTTAGAAACCTTGCAGCTAGAAGTGCAGCTGCAGCCAGGGAAACCACCGATCTGATTGAGGGATCTGTCCAGAAAGCTCAAAGTGGAACGAAGATTGCCAATGAAACAGCAACCTCGCTCAATGTAATTGTGAGAGGGGTTGAGCAGGCAGCGGATTTAGTTCGAAGTATTGCTGAAGCCTCAAATGAACAAGCGTCAGGCATTGCGCAGATCAACCGAGGGATTGAGCAGGTATCTTTGGTTGTTCAAAATAATTCCGCCACAGCAGAGGAAAGTGCGGCGGCTAGTGAGGAGCTTTCCGGACAGGCAGAACTGCTAAAAGAGATGATGAGTAGGTTTAAAATAAACAGAAATTTGTCCGCTTTGGGGAATTCTGAGGCAATACATTCTGACATAGCGTTACAGTCGCCCGTGAAGGAAGAGCGTATTACAAAGATCCCGGTAATTTCACTTGTGGATCGGGAGTTGGATAAGTATTAATTCAAGAATGGCTGTCTCACAGGGCGGGAACTGTAAAAATTTACAAAGTATGAATAACCCTTATTGGCTGTAAGCTGGGTTATTCATACTGCCCGGTCCCACGATTTGTGTATAATATTCTGAAAAATAATTATTGCATTCGACATTTTTTAATGATATCTTAAAAGAGATTTAAGACAAGGAAATAGAGCGATAGGGCTCACAAAAACAGATCGATTGATGATCTGCTTTTGTGAGCCCTATTCTTATTTTCAGGGTATCCATGGTATTTTTTAATTTTTATTAAGGAGGGAATTTGAATGTCAGAAAAAGTAAAAGAAACTGAACAGCTGGAAAGAACCCTAAAACCGCTCCACCTTTGGGCTTTGGCGGTAGGACTGGTTATCTCAGGCAACTACTTCGGTTGGAGCTACGGTTACGGAACCGGAGGACCTTTAGGACTATTTATCGCCTGTATCCCGGTAACAATTTTCTATGCAACATTTATTTTCTGCTATACGGAGATGGCTACCATGATTCCGCATGCAGGAGGACCATCGGCCTACGCAAGAAGAGCCATGGGGCCTTCCGCTGGATATTTTGCCGGAATCAGCTGCCTCATTGAGTTTCTCTTTGCTCCTCCGGCAATTGCCCTTGCAGTAGGCGGATACATACATAATCTTGTCCCGGCTGTACCTGCAATTCCCGCAACCATTGTTGCATTCGTTATTTTCGTATTTATCAATTTCCTGGGAATGCGTACCTCTGCTATCTTTGAACTGGTCGTTACGATCATTGCTTTGGTGGGCTTGTGTATTTTCTGGGCAGCAGCAGTGCCCCATGCTTCTATGGACAATTTCCTGCAGCCATTAACAGAAAACAACGGATTTGAAGGCTTCCTGCAATATATCCCCGGTGGATGGAACGGAGTCATGGCTTCTGTACCCTTTGCAATCTGGTTCTATCTTGCACTGGAAGGCGGAGCAATGACTGCAGAAGAGATGGTCAATCCCCAGAAAGACATCCCCAAGGGCTTTTTAACAGCAATGCTTACACTTTTCATTATGATGTGCTTCACACTGTATCTCACTGCCGGTATTGTTGACTATAACGTTGTTTCCGCAGTGGATTTCCCGCTCCCATTAGCTTTGGAAGCGGTCTATGGTAAAGGCGCACTTACTCTGATTGTAAACTTCTTAGGCTTATTTGGTTTGGTGGCATCCCTGAACGGGATTATCGTCGGTTCTTCAAGACAACTTTATGCAATGGCAAGAACCGGTTATCTGCCAAAGCTCCTTGCTACAGTAAACAAGAAGCGACATACCCCAACTGCAGCTTTGATTACTGCGGGCATCATCGGAATCATCGCTGCTTCTACAGGCCTGACTTCTGTCGTAATCACCCTTTCCGTATTCGGCTCTGTGGGATTGTACTTCATCAGCCTGATCTCCTTCTTCCAATTGCGCGCGAAAGAGCCGAATCTTAGAAGACCGTTTAAAGTTGCAGCGGGAAATGTTGTGGGAGGAATCAGTATGCTCATGTGCATCTTCTGCCTTGTCAGCTTATTTATCACCACTGTGGGCGTTCCGCTTCCGGAATCCAGCATGGCTTACATGATCTTTGGAAATGCTGTGGTCAATCCGTTGATTGCTACGGTTGTGATCTATGTGCTGGCTTATGTTTGGTTCTTTATCGGCGGTAGAAAGAACATCAGACCGTTTGATGAAGAGTTTGATGTAATGAATGATCTGGATGCATAAATAAACAATTAAGCAACGATTCAACCTCTGAAGGCGTTTGCCGCGGGCTCATCGGCAGAAAATTTTGCGGAAAGTACTGCTAAACCATTTCGACAGCCGATTTCACCCGCAGCAAATGCCTCTTGAACCATGAATCGACGGATATTCGTATCACGAAATTATAAATTATTCAATTGATTGATCTCTTGAGAGGAGGAAATAAAGAATGGCAATTAAGGATGAATTAATCGCATTGGGAATGGTTGAAACAAGAGGCGCTGTAGGCGCTGTTGAGGCAGCGGATGCCATGGTTAAGGCTG
>JAQSXD010000148.1 GCA_029266295.1 Bacillota bacterium
CCGGCTGATTTAACAGCATTCGGAAGTTGCTAAAGCGCTGCGGCTTAGACACATCGACACGCCCCCTTTTCGACCGCCCAGTTGAGCATCAATTGATCTGTGGGCAAATTTGTCTGCAAATTATGCAAGACGTTATCAACTGATGCAATCTTCTTGTCACCACTATAAACAAAAGGGCAGCGATTTGGAATGCATAGATTTATCAAAAAAATGCATTCCTTTTCTATTGCTTCTAGATTCATTTTAAAAAGTTATAAATTTTTATCAAAATAAATTTATAACTTTTGTTTGACATCCTTAATATGGCGAGATGAGAAAGCTTTTTACAAGCTGTTTCTGTATTCCTTTGGGCTAACGCCGGTATTCTTTTTGAACACATAGCTGAAATAATGCGGATCGTTGTAACCGATGGCTGGTGCAATCTCATGAAGCTTGTTTTTCTTGTCTTGCAGCATGGTCTTTGCCGCCTCCACCCGGCGTCTGGTCAGATATTCAATAAAGGTGCCCCCGGTCTCCTGTGAAAAAATAGCACTGAAATGGCTTGGGGAAAACCCTACCTCTTTGGCCACGGTATGCAGGGATATATCAGGATCAGAGTAATGGGCATCAATGTACTCCCGTGCACTGCGGATCTCCTGCCCATAGGGGATTGTACTGGAGGCACTTCGCAGTGAAATCATTTCCGTCAGAAGCTCCAGCGAAAAACTGCGGCTGTCTTCCAACGAAGAAGCCAGCTCGAAAACCTTCCTGGGATTTTCCGAAATCAGCTTTTGCATTTCACCCTTTTCCTGGGTCAGGCGGGATGCGGTCACGATCAAATCCGTCAGCAGATAGTAACGCAGTAAATGGCTATCTAAACTTTCATCGCTGACCTCCTGGAAGTAATTCTCTAAAATTTGCGGCAGATCCTTTTGGGAAGCATGGCGAAGCTGCTCTCCCAAAGGAACATTGAGGGATAGCATCTGTCTCCCTGAAATCCGATCGAGCTTCAAGTCATCAGACCCTATGATTTTGCTTCCTTGAAAGACAAGACCGCTGCCGAAAACGCTGCGAGCATCTGCATAGGATTTGGGCAATTCACCGATCCGATCCACAATGGAACCGATGCCGACCGATACGTCCATGGAAAGATAGCGCTTCATCTCATGGCGCAGGATCTGAGCCGTTTCGTAAGCTGCTTCCCTAACGGTGGTTTCGTGCTCTCCCTTGACAATGAACACCATCTGATCATTGCTCTGCAAAAACCAGATGCAATCGTTTCTTTCTCCAACAACATGATTTCCCAGAAGGCGAATCCGCGCTGGCTCATCTCCTGCCGCAAATCCCGATAAAGCTGCCTGACAGACTACGTATTTTTTGCTGATCAGACTCACTTTATGGCGCTGGGCTGCTTGAAGGGCGTCGTTGAGTCCCACGGCTCCAACCACCAGTTCGCTGAGAAAATGCTCACGAAGGATGGTGGTCTCCAGCTCGTCCCTTTTTAGGCTTTCTTCCATCTCAAGATAAGTTTTCTTTTCTTTTTCAATCCGCTCCGCCACCCCGGTCAGAACCTCCAGCAGCTTAGGAGAATTCACCGGTTTCAGAATGTAGGCGTCGACCCCTACGTTCAATGCTTTTTGGGCGTACTCAAATTCATCATGGCCGCTGACAATGATGATATGAACCCAAGGCATTGCTCGTTTCACCAGTGCTGCCAGATCCAGACCATCCATGAAAGGCATGCGCACATCAGCGATCAGGATGTCAGGTCTCAGCTCCTGGATCAGCGGCAGTGCCATTTCCCCATCCTCCGCTTCTCCGCAGATGGTGAAAATATCAGCCCGTTTTTCGATACAATTTCTTATCCCCGCGCGAATAATCTCTTCATCATCCGCTACAAACAGTTTCATCATGGTTCTTCTCCCCGCACGGAAGGGTAAAGCGAATGCTTGTCCCTTGCCCGAATTCACTAGCGATTTCTAATTCTCTGTTGTAGTACAGGCGAATCCGCCTGTTGACATTGTATAAACCGAAACCCGAAGATTCGGCAAGAATCCCTTCCCTCAGCCGAAACCGGAGACGCTCCAGCTGTTCCGGGAGCATACCGATGCCGGTATCGCTGACCGTGAAGGTCATGGTATTGTCTTCATTTTTTCTGGCAAGAACCCGAATCTGTCCTCCGCCCCGCTTATTCTTTATCCCGTGATAGATTGCATTCTCCACAAGCGGCTGAAGAAGAAGCTTAAGGATGGATTCCTTTTCCAACGCCGGGTCAATATTGATATCATAGGTCATGATTCGGTTATATCTTGCTGATTGTATACTTAGATAGCTTTGAACATGCTTCTGTTCACTGCTAACCTCCACATAATCCTTGCCCTGATTGAGCGAAATCCGCAAAAACTCCGTAAACGCCATGGCAATATCAACAAGTTCCTCGTTTCGTTCTTGCTCGGCAAGCCAGATGATGGTCTCAAGCGTATTATATACGAAATGAGGCGTGATCTGCGCCTGTAATGCCCTCATTTCAGCCTTCTGCAAATCCTTTCCTACCTCAATGCGCTCGTCGATGAGCTGCTGAAGCCGCTCAGCCATATGGTTTAGGCTCTTGGTCAAAGGAATCATCTCGGCAACAGCGCTTCCTGTAACTCTTGCGTCCAGATTCCCGTCCGTAATGGCTCTGGTCATCTCCTGAAGCTTTAAAATTGGGTTGTGGATCGAATCACGCAGATATTGATAGGAGTTTACAGCAAAATAAATTACCATCATCAGGATTCCCGCAGTAAAAATCAGCACGAGAACAGCAACCATCTGGATTCTGCTGTTGAGTCTTGAAATGTTGGTCAGTTCTTCATTGATATATTGCTCCAGCACGGTATGAATGAGGGTTACCACACCGGTAATATCCCGATAGGTGCTTTCCTGCAGGCTCACCGCCTCCTGGTTCATGGTCTGAAACCGCAAGGTATCCACATAGGATCGAAGCGTATTGCTTGCACGCTGTGCCGCGACCACATAGCGGGCGGTATGGGCATTGTTCTCTTCCAGTTCGGTAAGCCCCTCTTCCATCTGCTTCATCATTTCGCCCTGGCTGCCGTCCATAAAGTCCATCTTTCCCGACACAATATTCCAGATCTCCCCGGAAAACTGGTTTTTGGCAATATCGCGAATTTCTGCTGCTTTATCAATATTTTCTATGAGATCGTCGTATCGTGCCGTCATCAGCATCATAGAGGCAGTCATGATTACCGTAGGAATGATCATTGCTGCAATAATGGTTCTGTAAGACTGTTTCAGCATCGTTCTGATACTACCCTTATGCCGAAAGATTGCCATATTGAGATGCCGTATCATTGTGCAAACGCCTCCTTTGTGATCAACTTGGTCCTGACCAACCGGAACGCATCCTCACCCTCGTCACCACCCGTGATTAAAGCCGCCGCAGTCTCCATGACGGTATTGCCAAGAACCGGATCGCATTGCACAAGGCACTCAATTTTCCCTTCCTTTACAAGGGAAACCACTTCTTCCGCTCCACCGAAGGCATAAATTTTGATATCTTCTCCCGGCACCTTGCCTTCCTGCTCGATTGCATCAATGGCGCCCAGCGTCATGGCATCATTGTGAGAGATCAGTATATTAATTTTATAGTCATTGCGCAGGAGCCCTTTTACAATTTCCTTCCCCTTGGATCTCATGTACTCTCCACAGACGCTGTAGTTGATTCTGTAACGTCCGTCCTTTTCCAGCGTTTCCCGAAACCCTCTGGTAATTTCCCTCACCGGATAGGCGCCCGTTGTCCCGCAAAGCTCTACAATGGTCTTATCCCCGCTGATGTTTTCCAGCATCTCCTCTGCCGCTTTTACTGATGCCGAATAATAATCGTACCCCACATAACTTGAAGTAATTCCGCCTCTTCCCGACCGTACTGCTTTATCTACCGCAATAATAGGGATCCCTGCTCGTTTTGCCTCGGACAAAACCTTGTCCCAGCCATTTTCCACCAGAGGGGAAAAGACAATCACATCCGCCTGATATGCAATGAGTGCTCTTAAGGCATCGATCTGCGCATTTTGGTTTCGTTCTGCCAGCAGCGGCATTACTGCCATGTCATACTGGGCAGCGGCGTCCTCTATGGATTGTTCCAACTCATCTTTCCAGGAATCCTCCGTAACGGTAACCACAAGTCCCAGAATTTTCGAAGATGCGGGAATGCTGTCCCTCCGCTGCAGATTAATATCGATGGCAAGGGCGACAAACAAAATTAAAACGGTGATTACGCTGATCAATATTTTAATGTCTCGGTTCATCAACGGACTCCTCTCCCTATTGGCAACAATTTATGGCTCGTCCTGATTCGTGCTTACCTATGCTTCATTTACTCCCATTATATCTGTTTTTCCGACTACTTTCACCGCTAATATTTCTGAATACGGAAATGCGAATACAGCGTACCAGAAGGATTTCTTCCGGTACGCCGTATTCGGGAAGCACGGATTGAATGGATGGATCAACCGTGTTCCTAGGAAGCGCTTAATCAACGTTTCCTTCGGTATGAATTGACAGTTTTACTGATATACGCAAATTGTTGTGAGTAACCCATCAGGGGAAAATCTGGGATGACCGATATTTTCGTTACAGATCACTGATCTTGGTTACACAAACGCCTTCCAGCTTTTTCAGCTCAGACGTAAATCCGTCTTTATCAATTTTTTTGCTGGACTTGGTAAACCCGAATTTAGAGGTCACATGATAGATGACTTTTTCCTCTCCGATCTCTTCTGCGATGTCAACATCATTGAGGATCACATCATAACCGGAAGCGATTTTTTTTGTACTGATCAAGGTGCCCGAGATATCGGAACACACCATTTCTATGGCCAGTCCCTTACGCTTTACTTTACGGAACTTTTTCTCGAGGTAATTAAAGATCGTGAGGGTTATAATAATTGCGATGGTCCCCAGCACAGCGGATTCGTAAAATCCGCCTCCTGCCGCCAGACCCAAACAGGCTACCGCCCAAAGGCTTGCAGCAGTCGTGAGACCACGTACCGTCAGTCCCTCTCTCATAATGGTTCCGGCACCGAGAAACCCGATGCCCGAAATAACCTGAGCCCCCAGTCTGGTGGGATCCATGGTGGTTATCTGAGAATATTTTTCCAAAGACATTTCGCCCATCAGCATCACTACCGCTGCGCCAATTGCCACAAGCATATGGGTTCTCAGGCCTGCGGGCCGATTATTGTTTTCCCGTTCCCATCCAATGATTCCTCCGATTGCCATAGCCAAAACGATTCTGATTATCATTTCAATTAAGGTCATGGTTTCCCTCCTTTCCAAGGTATCAATGCACTCAAGTCTCACCAGCATCCAATTGCTGTCTCGTTTGCCGATCATTTCGGCTTCGAAAGCTCACTCTATATAGAATATTCCACCGTAATTTCTCCGGTGTCTTCCTTACAATCAAATATAACAGCGCACGGTTTTTCCATCGCAGGATCCGCGTTTTCCGCCTCGCCCAGGTGTCCCGTGATATACACGCCCCCCTGTTTTCCCGTTTCTTTCAGGTACGACCGAATTCGCTCGATCACCTCAGGATGAGCACTGTTGAAGCGCCTGTCTTCTGAGGAACAAATCACAAAATGATCCGGCTGCGCAACCTCCACCATTGCCTCAGGCAGTCCGTCGAGCTGCCCGTGATGGGTTGCTTTTAATATTCCGCAGCATAATCGGTCCTTGTATTTCTCTAAAATGGAATCCCACCCATCCACTTTATCTCCTGATAGTAGTATTGCCGCCTTTCCCGCTTTGACTCTCATGGCAATGCTGCTGGCGTTGCCATGTTGATCGATGCTATAAAAGATCGATTCGGCCTTTTTCTCATCTTTTTCAGTGCTTAATGCTTGGTACGCCTGCATCATTTGATCCTGAAGCTGACGATTCGGTGTGAGAAATTCTAACTCCAAGCCAGGAACCGGCGAAATGATCCCTGCTTCCGCATCGATCCGTTTTATGGGGATTCCCCGCTCACCGCACAAGAAAACCATCTCTGCGTAGCTCAAAAGGGCATTTCGAAACAGGTTTCCACTTAGGTTGCCATTACGGACGCTCTCAAAGTTCGCTATCATTTTGATCGGCAAAACCGGTGGATTCACATTGATCAGAACTTCACCCACGGGAAGCACTCTGATCACCTCCGGCAACCCGCCAATATGATCATCATGAATATGCGTCACGATCATCATATCGACTTTCGGGACCTTTAACTTTTTTAGATACTCCGCAACCCGAATGCTTCCCTTCGCTTCATACTCTGTTGCTCTGTCGGTACCGCCGTCAACCAGCAGACGATAATCGTCTTTTTCGATGAGAATCGCTTCTCCGTAACCCACATTCACAAAATGAACCCGCATGATTTACACCTTCTGTTTTTCAAAGGATTTCTTGATGTATGCACCGGCAAGGACCAAAACGATAACGGTCATAATTAAGGCTGCGGCAGAGCCATATCCTACTTTCAAGCCTTTGACCCCATGCTGGAAAATATACTGGGTAATGGTTGCAGTGGAGTTCGCAGGACCACCTTTTGTGAGGATGTTGACTTTATCAAACAACCGGAAGGTATCAATGGTACGCAAGAGTACGACCATGATGACTCCGTTTGCAATATTCGGAAGAGTTACAAAGATAAATTGCTGCCAAATTCCAGCACCGTCTATCCTGGCTGCCTCATACTGTCCCTGGGGAACACTCTGCAGCGAAGCATAAATTAAAAGGAAAGCAAAGGGTGCATACTGCCAGATGTCGATGACCAGGATTGCGTAAAAAGCAGTATTGACATCCATGAGCCAATTCACCGGATCAATACCGATCACGCCTAATAGCTTATTGATGATTCCGTAGTTGTTAGAAAACATGATCTGCCAGATCAGCGCAACGGTGACAGGCGGCAGAAGTGTGGGCAATAAAGAAACCGTCCTCAGGGTTTTGCGGCCTTTCTGTATGCTATTTACCAAAAGTGCGATTCCAAGACCAAAAAGGGTTTCAAAAAAAACCGCTAAAATGGTAAATTTTACAGTGTTATAAACCGCCTGCCGGAAGTAAGTATCCTTAAAAATATTGATATAGTTATCCGCTCCGATGATCGCGGGATCTTTTCTGGAAAGATAATAGTAGTCTGTAAAACTGTAAAATATATTAAAGATCAGTGGGAATATGCTAAGTGCAATCAATATTAGCATAGTCGGTGATGTCATGATATAGGCGAAGCCGCTTTTTCTTTTTTTCATATATTCCACCCTGCTGTCGTCTGATTTTATCTGATGCAAAGGCCCGGACCGGTCTGGTGCCGGGCCTTTTATTTCATGATTGCTTCATGAAGTTTTTATTTTTTAATCGTGTACAACGCTATTTCATGATCGCTTCAATGGCTGTTCTTGCATCAGCAAGGGCCTGATCGATGGACTTTGTTCCTGAAATCGCGCTGGACAGCTCTGTGCCGTATGCGGTTTCAATGTCGGTCCAAAGCGGCGTTCTGGGACGAACAACAGAATTTTCTGTACTTGTCAGGATCGTCTCAAAGTAGGGGTATTTTGCAGCGAGTTCGCTGTCAGTAAATACGCTTGTTCTTGTTGGAACTCCGCCGAATTCAGCAGCCTTCTTCTGAACGTCAGCGCTTGTTACATATTCCAGGAACTTTAATGCAAGCTCACTGTTGGTTGAATTGGCAGTTACGCCCATCATCCAGTTTCCGATCATACCCGTTGGATATGCAGTGCTGGAAGCGGCTGCCTTGGAAGGAATGGAAGCATATTCTGCTGCAGCATTCTCTCCGGATATGTACCAGGAAGGCCAGCCAAGGCTCATTGCGGCCTTACCGTCGGAGACAGCTGCTACGATGTCATTCTTTTCATAGTTGGCACCGTTTGCAAGAAGATCCATGTAAAGCTGAAGGGCAGCTTTTGCTTCCGGGGTGTCAATTGTGATATTCCAGTTCTTATCGAACACGTCTCCGCCGTAAGCCCAAAGAATCGGAAGGTAGTCAGATACGATCGGATTGCCCTGCTGGCCTCTGATGACATAGCCAACCTTGCCGTCCTTACCGTTTACGGACTTTGCAGTGTTCAGAACGTCTTCCCAGCTTTCCGGCACGGAAGCACCTGCTGCTTCCAGAACGCTCTTGTTATAGAATAATAACTGTACATTCCCTGCAAAGGGCAGTGCAAACAGATCGCCTTCGCCATAAGGATCACGGCCAATATCAAGAGAAGCCTTGACAAAGTCAGAATCTGCCTCATAATTCAGTTCGGTCAGATTTGCAAAAATTCCTGCCTCGCACCATTCCGGCATCCAAGGATCGTCTGCCATGGCAAGGTCATAGGCACCCTTAGCATTTTGGGAATCCAGTGAAACTTTCTGTTTGAGATCGGTTGCTTCAAGGCCCATGATCTCGATGGTGCAGTTGTTTGCTGCTTCGAAATCAGCTTTTACCGCTTCCAGCACATCTACATGAGATCCGCCTCTAGCTGCAATAACGAGCTTTG
>JAQSXD010000149.1 GCA_029266295.1 Bacillota bacterium
AAAGAAGCTTGTATCTGTGTGGCTTTCGTTGACTGTCTTACTTTTCTCATCAATTTCTATATATGCTGAAGAAAACGTTCAAGGAGATTTTTTTATTAAAGAAATCGTTGTTAATGGGGAAACGATTGACAACGACCATTTACAGTTTCCATTTTTTCTGTACAAAGACACAACTTATTTTCCATTGACACCTGAGATGGGAGATATATTTGGTATTAAGACCGAATTTGATTTTGAAAGCCGCACACTTAAACTTTTGAAGACTGAGCCATCACTGGTGAACATCAGTGAACGGTGGAAGAAGAACGAAAGAAAGGAGATCGAAACCCGGACATTTAGCGATGCAAAGGTCCTTATGTATGAGTTGGACTATCAAAGCTTAGCAAAAGTTCTGGGAGGAGATACCGCTAAAGTAAACTCGGACATCAGCGAGGAGACAGAAGGTACCGTAAGCGACGAAGTAATAAAGATTCCACAGCTGTCGGTCAAGGAATTGGACCTTGGGGGTCTGCCTGTATTGACCAGAGACAATGTAGTATACCTTCCGCTTAAGGCTATGTCTGGAAAAGACGAATTCGCCTGGGATGTGTATTACGACTCCTATACTGGAATCTATATCAGCACAAAAGAAGGGACTCCTGCAAAATCCTATTGGAAAGAGGCAGAGTCAAAATATAACAAAGGATTAGTAAACTATATCCGTGAGTACAATGGAAGTTATTCCGAGAATAAGGCACAGGAACTGGTATTTATGTTCAAGCATGCCGCGGAAACTTACAAGATTGATGAGAAAATTCTCATGGCTGTAGCGCACAAAGAAAGCACCTTCAACTCCAAAGCCAGAGGGAGCAGCGGCTCACTCGGCATGATGCAGGTAATGCCTTCTACAGGGGCCAGATATGGTCTCGGTGAAAGCCAGCTTCTGGATGCAGAAACCAGCATCAATTTCGGAGCGATGTATCTCAGTGAAAGAATTGCAGCCTACGGCGGCGATATTTCCAAGGGATTTTCCGCTTATAATCAGGGGTCCGTCGCCGTTAACCGGGGATCCTACTCCACGAGATATGCCAATAGAATTATTGGTACGGTCGATGGAATCAGCTCTTACCTTACCTCACACGGGTACGGTTCCGGCAATTGATTCTGTTAAGACATTCTCGAATAATAAAAAACATGACAGAAAAAGCATATAGAAATTAGCAAAAAGCCGGGGTTGCCCCGGCTTTTTGTATTAGCGTAGCTTAAAATCCGAATGATATTTTTTATGATTGAATCCTAAGTTCGGGAAAACGCATCAATAGGGGAATAAAAAGATAAAATGTTCAATAATATTCGTATTTTTTATTGTAATATTAAAAAAAAGCTGATAACATGAGATTAGAAACAGAACAAATTGCAAGAAACACGAACATTCACTGCAATGATGAAATCAATCATACGGATTGTTTGAATGAGCCATACCGGTTCGGACTTCGTGACTTTTCGGAATGAATGCCGTCAGGCGGCAGAGAAGAGCCGAACAGCGTATTAAGGAGGGCAATATGGTACGCCGTATTTACGTAGAAAAGCAAAGGGGCTTTGATATTGAAGCCCAGGGTTTATATGAAGATTTAAAAGAAAACCTGAATTTAAAAGGATTAGAATCTGTTAGAGTAATCAACCGCTATGATATGGAAGGAATGGATGAAGATTCATACCAAGCGGCGAAATATACGGTTTTTGCTGAGCCTGCAATCGATAGCGCATTTGATGAAGAAGTCGCTATTGAAGCAGGTTCTCATTTTTTTGCTGTGGAATTTCTCCCGGGGCAGTATGATCAGCGTGCAGACTCCGCAGCGCAGTGCCTGAAACTGCTAAACGTGAATACCGAAGCAGTGGTTCAGTTTGCAAGATTGATCGTACTTTCCGGCAATCTTTCCGATCAGGAGTTTGCGTCAGTCAAGGAGTACTGTATCAATCCGGTTGACTCTCATGAAGCAGCACTCGATAAGCCTGAGAAGCTGGAACTTTTGACCTCCTCCCCAGACAAAGTAAAGGTGCTTGACGGATTTACGGAGATGTCAGATGAAGAGATCGCAGAATATCGAAAAGAACAGGGCTTCGCAATGAGCAGTGAGGATCTCAAATTTGTCCGGGATTACTTTAAATCACAAGAAGGAAGAAATCCAACGGTAACGGAAGTAAAGGTCATCGATACGTATTGGTCTGATCACTGCAGGCATACCACCTTTCTTACGAAGATCAAGGATGTAAGCTTCAAGCAGGATGCCTATTCTAAAGTAGTTGAAAAAGCTTTTCAGGAATATTTGAACATCAGAGAAGTGGTCTACGGTGAGAACGCAAAAGATCGGGATATGAGCCTGATGGATATGGCAGTAATCGGAGCGAAATATATTAAGAAGAAAGGTCTGGCTCCGGACCTGGATGAATCCGATGAGATCAATGCCTGCAGCATAAAAGTGAAAGCGGATATTGACGGCATAGAAGAGGACTGGCTTGTGATGTTTAAAAATGAAACCCACAACCATCCGACCGAAATTGAGCCCTTCGGTGGAGCCGCAACCTGTCTGGGCGGAGCGATCCGAGACCCGCTGTCAGGAAGAGTTTATGTATATCAGGCCATGAGAGTAACCGGCAGCGGTGATCCCCGAACACGGCTTTCTGATACCCTGCCTGGTAAGCTTCCTCAGAGAATCATCACCAAAGGAGCAGCAAGGGGATACAGCTCTTACGGCAATCAGATCGGTCTGGCGACGGGCCAGGTTACGGAAATCTATCATGACGGCTACATGGCCAAGCGGATGGAAATCGGAGCGGTAATCGGTGCGGCACCCGCGTCCCACGTCTATCGCGAGAAGCCCGCTTCCGGCGACTGCATTGTACTCATCGGAGGAAGAACCGGCAGAGACGGCTGCGGAGGAGCGACAGGTTCCTCAAAGGGTCACACGCTGGAATCCATACTAACATGCGGTGCAGAGGTTCAAAAGGGAAATCCGCCTGTAGAGCGTAATATCCAAAGATTATACCGCAGAGAAGAAGCGGCACGGCTGATCAAGCGCTGCAATGATTTTGGGGCAGGCGGCGTTTCTGTTGCCATCGGCGAGCTGGCCGACGGAATTGACGTCAACCTCGACTTGGTACCGAAGAAATATGAAGGCCTTGACGGAACAGAACTGGCAATCTCCGAGTCACAGGAGCGTATGGCTGCCGTCATTGCTGAAAAAGATATTAAGGAATTTATTCAGTACGCAGAAGAAGAAAATCTGGAGGCCGTTGTTGTCGCCAGAGTCACAGAACTTCCGAGATTTCGGATGTTCTGGAGGGGTGACTGCATCTTAGATCTGAGCAGAGCGTTCCTCGATACCAACGGCGTGAAACAGGAAATAAATATCTCCGTTTCGGGTGATGTGTCTGAAGATGATGCGATCCGCGAAGAAGGAAGCGGAAAGGAAGCTGAAACCACTGAGGGCGTGAACGCCAGCGCAAATACTGGAGCAGCAGCGTTTACGAATTGCATTGCCCAGGAACTCAAAGCTTCTGTTGCAAGCCTGAATGCTTGCAGCCAAAAGGGTCTCGTTGAGATGTTTGACAGTACCATTGGAGCAGGAACCGTACTGATGCCTCTGGGCGGAACGTACCAGCTGTCACCGGCAGCCGGTATGGCGGCCAAGCTTCCCGTAACCAGCGGAGCTACAAATACTGCTACTTTGATGACATATGGTTTCGATCCTCAGTTGTCATCTCAGAGCCCATTCCATGGGGCTTATTTTTCAGTCATTGACTCCGTAACAAAAATAGCCGCTATGGGGGGAGATATTTCCAGAGTAAGACTGACCTTTCAGGAGTATTTTGAGCGGCTTGGGGACGATCCCCAAAAATGGGGCAAACCTTTCGCAGCGCTGCTGGGGGCTTTGAAAGCACAAAAGGAGCTGGAGCTTCCGGCCATCGGAGGAAAGGACAGCATGTCCGGTTCCTTTATGGAACTTCATGTGCCGCCTACACTGGTATCCTTCGCAGTGGGTGTCTCCGAGGCTTCTATCGTGATTTCAACGGAGCTGAAGCGTACAAACAGCCGTATCGTGCTTCTGTCACCGGGAAAAGACTGCGATGGTCTGCTGAATCATGAAACATATCGTGAAACTATGAAGCGGATTCGTAAGCTGGCAATTGAGGGAAAAATCCTCTCGTCCAATACGGTGGGAGAAGGGGGAATCTTTGTTTCCCTTTTCAAAATGGCAGTAGGAAACAAAATCGGCCTTTCCCTTATGCCTCTGACGGAAGAGGAACTGAAACTTCCGGATTACGGTGCATTACTTTTGGAAATTGGTATCGATCAAAAGCTAGAGGAAATTTTCGAAACCTTAAACTATAGAATGATTGGAATTACCCGCAGCAATCCTGCCATCACAGCCAGACTTAAGGCTGATGATGAAGCGCCTACAGAAGCGTTCATGGCGCAGTTAGAACAAAGCCTGTCGGAACCGGCCTACGAACAGGTGGAGCAGAGTCTGACGGAACCGGCCCAAGAGCAGCTGGAACAAAATCTGATGAAGTTTGATCTGGATGAGCTGATCAAGGCGTGGACAGAACCGCTTGAAGGCGTATTCCCAACCACCAAAAAGAGCGTAGCCGCTGAGACCGCCTCGGTGGCAATCTCCTACAACGTGAGAGAGAACCACCGTCCAGCAATTAAAATCGCCCGGCCCAGGGTCTTCATCCCAGTCTTCCCCGGAACCAACTGCGAGGTGGACACCAAACGGGCATTTGAAAAAGCAGGCGCTGAGGCGGATGTCATGATCCTCAGAAACCTGAAGCAAGCGGAGCTCATTGACTCCATCAAAGAGATGGTAAAGAAAATAAAAAACAGTCAGATGATCATGATCCCCGGCGGTTTCAGCGGAGGAGACGAACCCGATGGTTCCGCAAAATTTATCACGGCAGTTTTCAGGAATCCGTCAGTGAAAGACGCAGTGGAGGAACTCCTTCAAACGCGTGACGGCCTGATGCTGGGAATCTGCAACGGATTCCAGGCACTAATCAAGCTTGGACTGGTTCCTTTCGGCAGAATTACCGAGCCGGAGGAAGGAAGCCCAACGCTGACTTATAACCGGATCGGCAGACATGCCTCCTGCCTGGTCAGAACCCGGATTGCATCGGTCAAATCGCCCTGGCTTGCAAACACAGAGGTTGGAGAGATTCATACCGTTCCTGTTTCCCACGGGGAAGGCAGATTTATCGCTGCCGACGGTGTAATTGAAGAGCTAATTAGGAATGGGCAGGTTGCTACCCAGTATGTGGATCTGGACGGAAAACCCTCCATGGAGACCCGGTTCAATCCCAATGCGTCGGTGCTTGCAATTGAAGGAATCACGTCCCCTGATGGAAGAGTCTTCGGTAAGATGGCACATTCAGAACGAATCGGGGAAAATCTGTACCGGAATGTGCCGGGCAGCAGTGATCAGAGGATTTTTGAGGCAGGAACCTCCTATTTCCTCTAAGGAAATGCATTTGGAACATTTTATATAGGCAATAAACGATAAGAGCTGGTTTAACAGCCGCAGAAATAAGGAGGAAATATATGAAAGCAGCCATCGTAATGGGCAGCAAATCTGATTATCCCGTGGTACAACGGGCGGAAATCATTTTAAAGGAATTTGGAGTTGATTATGAAACGAGAATTATCTCTGCCCATAGAACCCCCAAGATTGCAGAAGGTTTTGCCTCGGCAGCAGAGGAAAACGGTATTGAGGTAATCATCGCCGCCGCAGGAAAAGCGGCCCACCTGGGAGGCGTTCTCGCAGCATTCACACCGCTACCCATCATCGGCCTTCCAATCAAATCATCCACGCTAGACGGGCTGGATTCCCTGCTCTCCATCGTACAGATGCCCAAGGGCGTGCCTGTGGCCACTGTGGCCATTGACGGAGCGGAGAATGCAGGGCTTCTGGCAGTGCAGATCCTGTCGGTGAAATATCCACAGCTGAGAGAAAAGATGAAGGAATATAAGCAGAAGATGGAAGAAGAAATTGTTAAGATGGACGCGGAACTGAATCGATAAATGAATATCACAATATGCGGAAAAATCAATTGTTGCAAATCAGCGCTAACGTAAAGCAGGTTCACAGTTTTGATATTTTAATTTCCAAGTCTCACAATTTTTTCTGCGCAAAAATGTGAAGGATCACATTATTTGCTGGGTCACCAAGGGTAACCTAGAAAAAATTTAGCTCGGCTCGGAAGAAAATAATTCAAAACAGTTCAATGCTTTCCTTATACCACAGATTTGCAACCTTGATGAAATCACTATGATGGTACTTCCAGAAACAATAATAAACAAAGAATAAATTATTCAGTACTCAGCCCATCTGGCATGTTGCGGTATGAACGTCATAAATGAATGTGATAAGTGCAATAAAACAATCAAAGGGAGGATTTTGAAAATGGAAAAACTTGAAATGTTGTATGAAGGAAAAGCAAAGAAAGTATATCGTACGGATGATCCGAAATTATATATTGTAGACTACAAGGATGATGCGACAGCGTTCAACGGAGAAAAGAAGGGAACCATTTCAGAGAAAGGCGTAGTAAACAACACCATGTCTGCCATCATCTTTGGGATGCTGGAGAAAAAAGGCGTTCCCACTCACCTTGTAAAGCTCCTCAGCGACAGAGAGACTCTGGTAAAAGCGGTGAAGATTCTGCCCCTTGAGGTCATCGTCAGAAACGTTGCAGCAGGTTCCTTCTCAAAGAGATACGGCGTGGAAGAGGGCAGACCTCTTGCAAAAGCAGCCTTGGAGTTCTCTTACAAGAATGACGAACTTGGTGATCCGCTGATCAATGACGACCATATTCTGGCCCTTGAACTGGCGACAGAAGAGCAGCTTGCCACCGTAAAGAAATATGCCCTTATCGTAAATAACGCACTCAAGGAGTTCTTCCTGGATAAGGGACTGAAACTCATCGACTTTAAGATTGAATTCGGTGTTGCAGACGGTGAAATACTTCTGGCCGATGAAATCTCGCCTGACACTTGCAGACTCTGGGATGTGAACACCAATGAGAAGATGGATAAGGATAGATTCAGAAGAGACATGGGCAATGTGGAAGAGACTTATCAGGAAGTGCTGGCCAGAATTAAAAAATAATAGAGGTGAAATTCCTCTTGATACAGGAGATTAGAAATGCTCAAAGATTATGATATCAACAGTGCGCTCCGGGAGCTGGAAGAAGATAAGGTATTCGACGAATGCGGCGTAGTGGGCGTTTATGCCCCGGGCAAAGAAGACATCGCCAGATCAGTATACTTCGGACTGCATTCTCTGCAGCACAGAGGGCAGGAGAGCGCCGGAATCGCATCCAATAAAGACGGGAAAATTCAATATTATAAAGAGATGGGCCTTGTTCAGGAGGTCTTCAATGATGAAATCATCGCAAGGCTTCAGGGAGATATCTCCATCGGCCACGTAAGATATTCTACCTTTGGAGAAAGCCATGCAGTAAATGCCATGCCTCTGGTGGTCTATCACAAGGGCGGAAGTCTTGCCCTTGCGCATAACGGAAATTTAGTCAATGCAGGGTTGCTGAGGGAAGAAATGCAGGATCGGGGAGTCATCTTCCAGACCTCCATCGATTCCGAAGTCATCGCAGCACTCATTGCAAGATATATCAGGGACAATACCATTGAAGAGGCCATCGTGAAAACCCTTGAGATTGTGGAAGGCGCCTATGCACTGGTCATTACCAGCGGAAACAAGCTCATCGGCGTCCGTGATCCCAACGGCATCCGGCCTCTTTGCATCGGCAGAACCGCAGAGGGCTACGTGCTGTCTTCTGAAAGCTGCATCTTCCCACTGCTGGGAGCAAAGTTCATCCGGGATGTGGAACCGGGAGAGATTGTTGTCATTGAAGACAGAGAACTGAAATCCATGCGATTCAGCAAAGGAAAACGCAGGGCGATCTGTGCCTTTGAATATGTCTATCTGGCCAGACCAGACAGCGATATCGACGGCAGAAGTGTCTATATGGCAAGGACGCAGGCGGGAAGAACCCTTGCAAAGGAGCATCCCGTTGATGCGGATATGGTCATCTCGGTGCCCGACTCGGGAACTGTGGCGGCTATCGGTTACGCAGAAGAATCGGGAATTCCCTACGGCGAAGGCTTGATTAAGAACCGGTATGTGGGCAGAACGTTCATCCAGCCGGATCAGAGAATGAGGGAATTGAGCGTCAGGCTGAAGCTCAATGTTCTTAGAGATAATGTAAAAGGAAAGCGGATCATTATGGTGGATGATTCCATCGTCAGAGGAACCACCAGCGGAAAGATCGTAAAGATGCTGAAGGATGCAGGTGCACTGGAAGTTCATATGCGGGTCAGCTCGCCGCCGGTAATTCACTCCTGTCATTTTGGCATCGACACCCCCGAGGAGGATCAGCTGGTTGCGGCAACCCATAGCGAGGAAGAAATACGGAAGAGGATCGGTGCGGACAGCCTGGGATATCTAAGCGTTGAGGGCC
>JAQSXD010000150.1 GCA_029266295.1 Bacillota bacterium
TTAAAACTGCTGCTGAAATCAATGAACGGTAGCAGATTAAATGAAAAAGTAACTGGCAAATGAAGACTGGCAGCTGGCAGTGGCAGCAAATTTTTTTATCTTTGAGTCGTTGACAATCGGAAGAGGGTATGGTATATTTCAATAAGGAGTTAGACGCATCTAACTAACTGCGAGAACCAGGGTTATGCCCGCTTTTTTTTAAACCGAAGGTTAGTTACAACTAACGACGGAAGGAGGAGGAAAATGTTAGATCATATTCTTGTCGAACACTGTTCGCCCACCCTGGCGGGATTGAAAGCCGCTAATCTATTTCGCTGCTTTATTTCTTCCTCTGAGGAATTAAACCAGCAGCTGGAGCTTCTGAACAGTATGCTAAATTGCAAAGGATTGTACGTTACGGTATTGAGAGAAACAGGCAGCAGTGCATTGATTCTGGTATATAGGAAGCGCTTGCTGCAAGTACAGCTTGAGAAAGGCGGGGTTGCAGAGTTTCTTTCGGGATATGGCTATACCAATCAGTCGGTGGAATACTGCATCAGCCGCTTGAAAAGCCGTTTCTGTGATAAAGGAGATTTTCCTCATGAAATAGGGATCTTTGCAGGCTATCCACTTGCAGATGTAGTAGGATTTATCAAAAACAGCGGTAAAAACAGCAAATTTACAGGTTGCTGGAAGGTTTATCACAACGAAGGAGAAGCGGAAAGACTCTTTCGTAAATTTCAGAAATGTAAGGACATTTATGCGCAGTTATTCTCTATAGGAAGGTCAATCGTGCAGCTCACTGTAGCTGCCTGATATAAGGAAGCACTGATTCATACCGTGCGCACATTTGATCAGTGTTTCCATAAAGAATAAATTGAAATGAGGTGTTTTGTATGAGTAAAGTAGCAGTCGTGTATTGGAGTGGTACGGGCAATACCAAGATTATGGCCCAAGAGGTAGCAGCAGGAGCTGAAGCTGCAGGGGCTGAGGTTTCGGTCTATACTCCCACAGATTTTTCCGCAGATATGATGGATCAGTTTGATGCGGTGGCATTTGGCTGCCCTTCCATGGGAGCAGAGGTTCTTGAGGAAGCGGAATTTGATCCGATGTTTGAATCCTGTCAACCGAAGCTGAAGGGAAAGAAAATCGCACTGTTTGGATCCTACGGCTGGGGAGATGGTGAGTGGATGAGAAATTGGGAAAAAACCTGTACAGACGATGGAGCGAATCTGGCGTATGATTGTGTAATGGCCAATGAAGAGCCGGATGAAGATGCAAAGGAATCCTGCAGGGAACTGGGGAAAGCGTTGGCTTAAATAAGAAAAAAACGGTAGAATTGTGCTTCTGGTAAGACAAATAATACAAAAATTAAAATTCCCATAATAAAAAGAGTGCCTTTAGGCACTTTTTTCATGAAATATGAAGGAAACCATAAAATATGACACACTGATGTCGAGTTTCTCTGTATACTATATTTCTAATAACAATTGTAGATAATAAAGTTTGGAATAAGGGAATTCAACCGGATCTGATTCGGGAAAGAAAAAGGTGTAGAAATGGAGATTATAGAAGTAAACAGGGGCAATATTGATACGGAACACATTTGCTGTGCCATTTCAGAAACAAAAGGCGATCGAACCGCCTCCTTAAAGAAAGATTGGCTTAAAAAGCGATTTGATGATGGCTTGGTCTTTCAGAAACTGAACGTGAGAGGAAAGGTCTTTGTGGAATACATTCCTGCGGAGAAGGCTTGGTGTCCCATCCATGCCAAGGGGTATCTTTTCATCAATTGCTTTTGGGTATCCGGGCAGTTTAAGGGTCAGGGCTGGGCGGACAGGCTGCTGGATCGGTGCCTTGAAGATGCGATAAAGATGGGTGCTAGAGGAATCGTAATTCTCTCATCCGCAAAGAAGATGCCGTTTCTTTCAGATCCCAAGTATCTGAAGTATAAAGGCTTTCAGGTCGCGGACAGGGCGGAGCCGTATTTCGAACTGCTTTACAAGAATCTTGATGAAAACGACAGCAGCAAGCCTGCCTTTCGGGATTGTGCAAAAAATGGTAAGATCGATTGTACAGGATTGGTGCTTTATTTTACGAACCAATGTCCTCATGCGGAAAAGTATGCATGTCTGATCAAGGAATGTGCGACAGAAAGGGGATGGGAGCTGAATCTGATTAAAATTGAGTGTGCAGAGGATGCGCAGAATGCACCCACTCCTTTTACAACGTATAGCCTTTTTTATAACGGTAGCTTCATAACCAATGAAATCCTCTCGGATAAAAAATTTCATCAGCTACTGGATGGGCTGGAACGGAAATAGATCAAATAGATCAAATAGATCAACATTCAATACAGAAAACAAGGGCAGCTATCTGCCCTTGTGCTTTTGTTTTTGTTTCTCTCTTCGCAATTCAAACTTACGGTCTTTTTCCTGTTCCTTTTTCATCCTTGCTTTCAACGTTCGTTCTGCTTTCTGATTTTCCTGCAGCGCTTTTAACGCCTGCTGTGCCTTTGTGCCGACTCCCGGTATGGTAAGCTGCCTAGCAATTTGACGCTGCAATCGTTTCGGGTTGATTCGGTGATCCTCAAAGTCTGACCCCGGTACAGGAGGACTGAAGGAAAGCTGATTCCAATTCCGGTTAATAAAAGCATAAATCTCATAATCCTTGGGCTCAGATCCGAAAAGGATCCTGCATGCTTGTATCATATTGTCTTCCGACCGTTCGTAGATTCCTACCCAAAAAGGGTCATCGAAATAAACTGTTAATTGTGCTCTGATTTTGGACATAGTTTTCCCCTCCTTTTATAGCGGCATGCGGCAGATCCTTTTATGTGAACTGCAGCATAATGCAAAGAAGGGACAACCAAAGGAGGCAGGTTACTGACAGCAGAATGCCGCGTCCGGACTACCAACCGGAGCTGTGTTTTTATCCTTGCCCGCTCATTCTATGTTTTTTTCTGGAAAAGGTCAAGAGGCATTGCATCGACTGTGTTTTACATTTCTATTACAAAAAATAAAAAATTCCAATTGAGCAGTGAAATATATTATAATAAATAGGTCGAAAATTGACGGTTTGCAATTGTTATACGCACGAAAAGGGTGGGGGGCTATGAGACGAAAACTGAGATTAATGTTTTTGCCGCTGGTGGTAATCCTAATGATGGGAACAGCGGTTTATGGGGAAAATCCAAATATTTCGCAGAAGGATATCGATGAAGGAATTGCAATCTGCAAGGAATTTCCGGTAGCGCTTCAAATCGATGGGAAGTCGGTGAACTCAGACGTGCCTCCGGTCATCATCAAAGAGAGAACCTTAATTCCGCTGCGGGCAGTTTTTGAAAGCATGGGAGCACGGGTCACCTGGAATGACCAAGAGCGGATTGCAGAGGTTTCTATGGGGTCTTCCTCAGTACAGCTGGATATTGATGGGGAAGCCGCCTTTGTGAACGGAAATCAAGCTGCAATGGATGTACCTGCGCTGATTATAAATGATCGAACCATGATTCCTCTTCGTTTTGTGGCAGAGTCTTTAAACTGCGGAATTGGCTGGGATGATTTGACGCGAACCGTCTCGATTCAGTCTCCTGTCACTCATGCATTAAACAATATCAACTCTGTTGAAATACAGGAAAAATCCGATTTTTATCGCGTGATCATCGAAGCAGACAAGGAAATTGAAGGCTATAATACCTTTGTGTATGATAATCCGCAGCGCTTTGGCGTTGATCTGAGCAATACGGTTCTAGGAGATGGTGACGGCCAACTCAAGGAAGATAACGATTTGCTTACAACCGTTCGCTATGCCCAATTCGCTCCCGAAACAGTGAGAGTTACCGTCGAACTCAATGAAAAAGTTGTAGGAATAGTGAGTTTTTCTGCCGATCGAACAAAAATCTATATCGACTTTGAAAAAAATCAACAGCAGAATCATAGCGATTTGGGAGATGTTACGGTAGATGGACTGAAAGTTGTTGACTGGCGCGCGGCGAAAAAGCTAGTGTTTATCGATCCCGGTCACGGGGGAGGGGATACGGGTTCTCAGGCGAAACAGAATGGTGTGGAAATTCTCAATGAGAAAGATGTTAATCTGGATATCGCACTTCGGCTGAACCGTATGCTGAAAGCGGCGGGAGTAAGTACCTGCATGTTGCGGGAAACGGATACAACTGTCACATTGTATGATCGTCCGGCCATGGCCAATGGAGTCAATGCTGATTTGTATGTTTCGGTGCATAACAACTCGACGGACAAAAATCCCAGTGCAAAAGGAACGGAAACATATTACTTTTCCAAAGCGGGGGAAAGTGATTATAATATATACAGCAAAGAGCTGGCGGAGCTTGTTCAAAAATACATGGTCGAATCTCTGAGAACCGTTGACAGAAGGGTAAAGAGTGAACCAGCCTATGCAGTGCTGAATAAGACGCAGATGCCTGCGATCATCATTGAAGGCGCGTTCCTTTCCAATACAGAGGATTTGAAATTGATGCTGACCGATGAGTTCCGAGAAAACTATGCGTTGGCTGCAGCAAGAGCGATTATTGAAATTCTAAACAAGAGTGTTGAATCGTAGAATATGAAGGATAAGAAACGGCTTTCTATCAAGCAGCGTTCCCTAAAGTACGCTGTACTTGTCAGCCGATTATAGATATAAAAAATGAGGAGAATTAAGAATGTCGAATAAAATGAATCAATTTCAAGGTAGTAATGATTATGTCGTAACCGATGAACTGATGCATGCGGTCAATGTGGCCATTGCGCTTCAAAAGCCGCTGCTGATTAAAGGAGAGCCGGGAACGGGCAAGACAATGCTTGCAGAATCCATTTCCCAGGCATTGGATAAAGATTTGATTATCTGGAATATCAAGTCTACAACGAAGGCCCAGGACGGTCTTTATGTATATGATACGGTACAGAGACTCTATGACAGTCAATTCGGAGAGGGCGATGTAGCAGAAATCAAAAAGTATATTAAACTGGGAAAACTGGGGGAAGCCTTCGCTGCAGACAAACAGGTAGTACTCCTGATCGATGAGATCGATAAAGCTGACCTGGAATTCCCCAACGATTTGCTTTGGGAGCTGGACAAGATGGAATTCTATATCAATGAGACAAAAGAAACCATCCGCACCAAGCACAGACCCATCGTTATCATAACCTCCAATGCAGAGAAAGAACTTCCCGATGCGTTTCTTCGCAGATGTATCTTCCACTATATTGAATTCCCAAATCAAGAAAAGATGGAGGAAATCGTAAGAGTGCATTTTGGCGATGTGGAGCAGAAGCTGCTTACGCAAGCTATGGAAACCTTCTACTGGATACGGGAAATGAAAGAGATTCAAAAGAAACCAAGTACATCTGAGCTTCTTGACTGGCTGCAGGCTTTGATGATCAGCGGCATTTCCATCGACCGGATCAAAGCTGAAATTCCGTATGCCGGAGTTCTGCTGAAAAAGAATCAGGACATCGATACCATGTTTGAGATCAAGGAAAAGGGTTACTCCTTAAAGAGATGGTTGTAATATGTTTATATCATTCTTTTATCTACTAAGAGCCAGGGGGCTTTCTGTGTCTCTCAATGAATGGCTTTCGCTTATAGAAGCGCTGGATAAGGGCCTTTGCGGATCCAGCCTCCTTAATTTTTACCATCTTTGCAGGAGCATTCTGGTGAAAAGTGAAACGGACTATGACCGGTTTGATCTGGCCTTTGCGGAATTTTTCAAAGGGATCGTTACCCCGGAGGATATTCCTGAGGAGATATGGAAATGGCTCAGTGAAGACATTAAAACAAAGGACATCGACGATAAGAATATGCTTGATGAATTCGTTCTGGAGCTTGAAGAGCTGCAGCGGCGTCTACAGGAGCGGATTGCGGAACAAAAAGAGAAGCATGATGGAGGCAACTACTGGATCGGTACCGGGGGAACCTCAACCATGGGGTATAACGGTTATCACGAAAGAGGAATCCGTGTCGGGGGTGAAAGCCGCCACAAAAACGCGGTGCAGGTTGCCGGAGAAAGGAACTTCAAGGATTTCAGGCAGGATAATATTCTAGATATCCGTCAGTTTCAGATGGCGTTTCGTAAGCTGCGTCAGTTTTCCTCAAGGCTCGACGGGGCAAAAACCGAATTAGATATTGAAGGAACCATCGATGAGACCTGCGATAATGCCGGAAATCTGAAGTTAGTATGGGAAAGACCGAGAAAGAATACGGTGAAACTACTGCTGCTTTTTGATTCGGATGGCTCGATGATGCCGTATAGCAACATGTGCAGCCAGCTCTTCCAGGCTGTGAGCAAGTCAAATCACTTCAAGGATCTCAAGGTGTATTATTTTCACAATTGCGTTTATGAGCATTTATACACAACTCCTCATTGCAGAAGAGGAGAGTGGATCGATACGGAGTGGGTTCTTTCAAACCTTAGCAGTGAATACAAGGTCATCATCATCGGCGATGCTTCCATGGCGCCCTCTGAACTGATGAGTAAGGGAGGAAATTGCTATGTGGGACTCTACAACGAGATCCCGGGAATCGAATGGCTGAATCGCTTTAAAAAGAAATACCCGAAGCATATCTGGCTGAATCCGATTCCTGAGCGGGACTGGGAATATACTTACGGCGCGAGAACACTGGCGAAAATCAGGGAACTGTTTCCCATGTACGAACTCACCATAGACGGGCTTGAGGCAGGGATCAAGAAACTGCTGGTTTCCAAATAAAGTCTGATACTGAAATGTTCCCTGGCTTGCAAATCGCTTCAGTTTCTCCGACCGCATCGAGATACAATCGCTATATCCTCGATTGTGGATCGTCTTTAGAAAGGAAGGTCAGCCTATGGTTATTGATAAAGACTATGAATTTTTTCTTGAAAATGTATTGGGACTGATGGTGATCAATTCAGAAGGAAATCTGGTCTATATGAATCGCCAATGTGCTGACTATATTAAGATGGATCAGGACAAGTCCATCGGGAAATATATCACAGAAGTGTTTCCGCCGACGAAGATGCTCGACCTGCTGACAGGCGACAAGACGGTCAATACGGACTTCTACTTTCATGACGGACGAATGAGCGTCAGTACCCAGGCGCAGCTTCGAAAGGATGGGGAAGTGGTAGGCGTTCTGGAATATGATATCATTCAGGACCTTGATTCCCTTGAGGATATTTTAAATAAATATGCACTGGTTCTCAATGATGAAATGAAATACTATCGGGAGGAATTCCGAAACCTTCAAAGAACAAAGTATTCCATTGAGAACATCCTGGGAAGCTCAAAAAAAATGGAAGATCTTCGCAAGCAGATCAAGATGGCAGCGACGTCGAATTCTACGGTGATTATTTCCGGAGAAACGGGAACAGGAAAGGAACTGGTAGCCCACTCCATTCACAATCTCAGCAGCAGGAAATTCAACGGATTCGTCAAGATCAATGCTGCAAATTTTCCTGAGTCCCTTGCTGAGTCAGAATTTTTCGGCTATGAGGACGGTGCTTTTACCGGTGCCAAAAAAGGAGGGAAAAAGGGAAAATTTGAGATGGCGGATCGGGGGACTCTGTTTATCGATGAAGTCAGCCAGCTTCCGCTTACCCTTCAGCCAAAGCTGCTGCGGGTTCTTCAGGAACATGAAATCGATCGGCTGGGCGGGGATAAAAGCATCCCGGTGGACGTTCGAATCGTAGCTGCAACCAATGAGGACTTAAAGGAGATGGTCAAGGCCGGCAGATTCCGTGAGGATTTGTTCTACAGGCTGGATGTTTTCACCATTGATCTTCCGCCTTTAAGGGAACGTCTGGAGGATTTGCCCGAGCTCATCATGTATCGCATTGAGCAGCTGAATCTTGAGATGGGAAAAAACATTGTCAGGGTTGAGGATCAGGTATATCAATACCTAAGAAAATATGAATGGCCGGGTAATGTCAGAGAACTATACAACATTATTGAAAAAGCAATGAATTTTGCCTCCGGGGATACCTTGAAGCTGGAATTCTTCAGGCCGGATTCGGGAAGCGGTGCAATGGATCTTGAAACGCTGAGCGAACTAGGAAATCCCATAGAGGTTGTGAAGCGGGAAGCAGAACGAAAATTAATCATGCATGTTCTTGCCATGTTCCGCGGGAATAAAACCAAGTCAGCGGAGTACCTTAAAATTTCTCGCCCGCTGCTGTACCAAAAGATGGCTCGGCTTGGAATCAAATAACTATGGTTAACGAAATTGTAATTCTGCGCGAACACTGTATTTATGAACTTACAGTAAGAATAAAAGGTTGAATTAACTGAATTTTTATAATATTTAGAAAAGTTAGTGTAAGTACGTACTTACACTAACTTTTTCATATTCGTTGAAATTTCAATACATTAGATATTGGCATAGTATTTGCTATATAAATAGTCTGAAAAAATACTTTATTTAGGAGGGACATTTATGGAAGCATTAGACGCAATGGAAACGTATGGTGTAATCAGCCTGATTCCGGTCGCTGTGGTGATCGTGACAGCCATTATTAC
>JAQSXD010000151.1 GCA_029266295.1 Bacillota bacterium
ATCTATCCCGGTTTCTGTAGGCTGCGGCGCGCTCATTGTGTTCTTTTCCATGATATTTGGACAAGGTCTCAGAGAGCTTCAAAAGACGAAAATAACCAATCGGGAAAGCTTTGTCATCGGAATTCCGATGATTGCAGGAATAGGAATCATGTTTTATCCCGGAGCGTTTCAAGCGCTGCCGGGCGTATTGGCCTATATCCTGCCCAACGGACTGGTTGACGGCATCCTTCTTGCGATGATTCTCGATAATATCCTCCCGGGAAAAGCCGGGGCGGGAGTATGCTGAGAAAGAGATAATATCAAAACCGGATGACCGAGTAACCTCAAAACAAGGATGATACCGTAGTAAAATTAAAATAAACAAAAGAGAATCTATAAAATGAAACAACAATAGGAGAAAGACAATGAGAGAAGTAGTAATCGTAAGTGCGGTCAGAACTCCGATCGGGAGCTTCGGCGGCGGACTGAAGGATTTATCCGCAGTTGATCTTGGTGCTATTGCGGTAAAGGAAGCAATCAAAAGAGCAGGAATTGATCCTGCAATCATCGATGAAGTCGTATTCGGAAACGTGCTCCAGGGAGGCCTTGGCCAGAATGTAGCACGGCAGGTAGCCATGGCTGCCGGTGTTCCGAAAGAAGTTCCTGCGCTGACCGTCAACAAGGTCTGCGGATCAGGACTCCGAACCGTAGGACTTGCTGCTCAGATCATCAAGGCAGGAGACGCGGACTGCATCCTCGCAGGGGGAGCGGAAAGTATGAGCCAGTCGGGCTACATCATGCCTGCAGCAAGATGGGGCGCAAGAATGGGCGACACAAAGCTGATCGACATCATGGTGCATGACGGACTGACCGATGCATATAACAATTACCACATGGGGATCACTGCTGAAAACATCGTAGAGCAGTGGGGCCTGACAAGAGAAGAACTGGATCAGTTTGCCGTTGCTTCCCAGAACAAGGCGGAAGCTGCCATCAAGGCAGGAAGATTCAAGGAAGAAATCGTACCGGTTGAAATCCCTCAGAAGAAGGGTGATCCCATCATTTTCGATACCGACGAATATCCTAAGTTCGGAGCAACGGTAGAGGGCGTAGGCAAGTTGCGGCCGGCTTTCAAGAAGGACGGAGCGGTTACTGCGGCCAACGCATCCGGAATCAACGACGGAGGAGCGGCGCTCATCGTAATGTCCAAGCAAAAAGCCGACGAGCTGGGACTTTCCTACCTCTGCAAGGTGACCTCTTACGCCTCAGCGGGAGTAGATCCTTCCATCATGGGAATCGGACCTGTTCCGGCATCCAAGAGTGCACTGGATAGAGCAAACCTGACGATATCCGACATGGATCTCATCGAAGCCAATGAAGCTTTTGCTGCTCAGTCTGTAGCCGTAGGCAAGGATCTGGGGATTGATGCCGGGAAGCTGAACGTTAACGGTGGAGCAATCGCCATGGGACATCCCATTGGAGCATCGGGAGCGAGAATCCTGATTACCCTGATCTACGAGATGCAGAAGAGAGACTCCAAATATGGACTTGCGACTCTCTGCATCGGAGGGGGCATGGGTACCTCTCTGATCGTGGAGCGATAATTCGGGGAGTCGTATGACCTCAAATTCCGTGTTTGGAGGGCAGTATGATCCCAAACTCTGATTCATAAAAAATTTTGAACTTGGACTTGGATTGGGTTGAGTTAAAAAATTGGAGGGTTAAAAGAATGGAAAACAGGATTTACCTAAAGATCAGAGCAAGGATTCTAACTAATTTTTTCATCGCTGCATTTCTTACGGGAATTGTCGGCATTGTTGCAGTATGGTTTCTGATAAAATACGGAACAGGAGCCCAGGGCGGAGTCTTGCTGAGTACAATTACGCCAATGGCCGCAGTATCAGCAGCAGCTGTCATCGTGACCGTGATTCTCGGTTTCTCAGCAGCCCGCAGTATCTCGCAGTCCATAAAGTCGGAAATGCTTTCAGGAGAGAATGCCTATTTCTCGGCATCAGGAGCTGTAGGTAGCAAATCCCCGGATACGGAGAATGTGACGGATCAAAATGGGAGCACAAGCTTGGACAGAGAGGAAACGATCCGTGAAATTCTGAATGAAACGCAGAAGGTTGCGGAAGCTGTGGAAGACGGTAATCTGCAATACAGGATTGCTGCTGAGGGCTGGAATGATGAAATACGTGGAATTGCGGACAATTTAAACAGGGTCATGGAAGCTGCCGCAGAACCGGTTCTTCTCACGACCGTCTGTCTGGACAGGATCAGCAGCGGAGACCTCCCGAATAAAATAACTGCTTCGGCGGAGGGCCGCTGGAACAGCTTATACGCTGGAGTTAATTCCTGTGTCGACTCGCTCAATCTTTTGCTGGAGGATGGGGAGCAATTATCCGAGGAAGCGCTTAAGGGAAACTTTGAGATCGGTGTTGACGCAAGCAGACATGAAGGAAGCTACGGTAAAATGATAAGGGATATTCAAAATGCTCTCGCTTCTATCGTGATCCCGCTTCACACTGCTGCAGATCGGATCGGGCAGATCGGAAACGGTGTGATTCCGGAGAAAATCACAGCAGAATATAAAGGCGAGTTCAATGACGTAAAAAACAGCATTAATGCCTGTATTGACGGTCTGGATGCAATTACTGTCGGCAGCAGTATCCTGAGGCAGATGAGCAAGAATAATTATTCCATGACAATGAACGGGTCTTATTTAGGGATCTACGAAAAAATGAAACACAGCATCAACAATGTAATTGCAACTGTAAGGGATGTCATAGAAGTGGTTACCGGCGTGGCGGACGGAGATCTTTCGAAGCTTCATGAGCTGAAAGCCGTGGGTAGGCGGAGTGAGAATGATACTCTGCTGCCGTCACTCATCCGAATGCTCGAAAACGTAAAGCAGCTTGTGGAGGAAACCACACTGATTTCAGATTCTGCGGTAGCGGGAAGGATCGGTGTCCGGGGTGATGCCAGTAAATTCAAGGGTGAATTCAGGGCTGCGGTAGAAGGTATTAACGAGACTCTGGACGCATTCGGCAAGCCCATGGCCGAGGTGCTGGGCGTTCTGGAGCAAATGGCACAAGGAAATCTCCAGGTTGCGGTGGAAGGAGATTACAGAGGCGATCACGGCTTGCTCAAGGCTGCCTTGAACGAAACGCTGTGGAATCTAAGAGCTTATCTGAGGGAAATATCGGAAGTCCTGGCAGAAATCAGCGACTGTAATCTTGACCTTGAAATCACCATGGTGCATAAGGGAGACTTTACTAAAATCGGAGACTCTTTGAAAAGCATTATCATGACATTAAATCAGGTGATGGGTAATTTCGAAAATGCGGCTGACCAGGTATCGGCAGGGTCAAGACAGGTGTCCGATGGCAGCCAGTTCCTTGCGCAAGGTTCCACGGAGCAGGCCAGTTCCATACAGGAGCTTTCGGCTTCTGTTTCTGAAATCGCGGAACAGAGCAAGGACAATGCGGTAAGGGCCAAGGAGGTTTATCTGCTGGCAAAGGAGGCACGTGACGGAGGAGGCAAAGCGAAAGAGACCATGCTGGAAATGCTGCAGTCGATGAAAGAGATCAGTGATTCCTCCGTAAATATATCCAAAATCATCAAGGTGATTGATGACATTGCCTTCCAGACCAATATTCTTGCCTTAAATGCAGCGGTAGAGGCTGCAAGGGCAGGCCAGCACGGCAAAGGCTTTGCTGTGGTAGCCGAAGAGGTGAGAAGTCTTGCCGCAAGAAGTGCAAAAGCCGCAGAGGAAACGACGGATCTCATTGAAGGGTCCATAAGAAAGGTAAAGGGCGGAACAGAGATTACCAACGAAATCGCAGCAGTCCTGACGACCATTTCAGAGGGTGCCGTCATATCAACAGAAAAATTGAGCATCATCGCAAAAGCCTCCGAGGAGCAGGCTCTCGGAATTGCTCAGATCAATCAAGGAATCGACCAGATCTCCCGTGTGGTACAAAACAACTCGGCGACAGCAGAACAGAGCGCTGCCGCCAGCGAAGAACTGTCGGCACAGGCAGATTTGCTGAAAAAAATGATCGGGCAGTTTCAACGCTCCAAGGAAATGATTTATCAGCTACAATAACATTAAGACGGCGGCGGAGGGGTTCCTTTCGCCGCCTGTCTTTCTAATGCGGCCAGCAATATCTCATGCGCCTCCGTCGGTGTTCGAGTCATCCGCCTCCTCTAGTATCTACGGTTGTTATAGGGATCGTTTGAATATGATTTATTCAAACCGCAGCCGCTCTGTTATATTAATAACAAAACAGAATAAGAGAAATATGATATCGGTATTTTTTAAACAATGAGCCTGCTGATACAATGAAATATAGTAGGAAAGTTATTAATATATGTTGTAACGTGATACGGAAAGGACTGTAACCATGAGCGAAAAGTACGAGCGACTGTTATCACCCCTGAAGGTAGGAGCACACACCTATAAAAACCGTATGATTGCATCACCGATCTACTGCGGGCCCTTTGTGAAAATACCACCTCTTCGGAAAATGTTCTTCCACGAGTTTGCCGGCAGAGCTGCGGGGGGATATGCTCAGGTGACCATTGGCGAAACGGCCGTAGATTTCGAATTTGCCAGCAGAGAGCCCTTCCCCCCCATCGATTATACCAATCTGAATGATCCGGCAGCAGCAGATTTGAAACAGGTGGCAGATGATATCAAAAATCATGGCGGCAAAGCGATGATTGAGCTCTCTCATTGCGGAGAGTCCATGCTAAAACTGCCGGGTCTTAAAGATCTCATCGGCCCTACAGGCTTCCTGCGGGAGGACGGAGCCACCATCATAGAGATGGATGAGGCATTGATGGAAGAGGTGATCGACCATTTTATAACTGCATCAAGGTTCATGAAAAACAATGGCTTCGACGGTGTTCTGATTCATGCAGGACATGGCTGGCTTCTTCATCAGTTCCTGTCTTCAAGAACCAATAAACGTACCGATGAATATGGAGGAACTCTTGAAAATCGCGCCAAATTCCCTGCTCGCCTGATCCGAGCGGTACGGGAGGCAATGGGAGAAGACTTCCTTCTTGAGATCCGCGTAAGCGGAGATGAGATGACCGAGGGCGGAATGGGTATTGAAGAAACCGCTGCCTTCTGTAAAATGATCGAACGCTACGCCGATATGATCCATGTGTCTGTGGGCCTGTATCGCGATCCCATCCTCAGTGGGCAATTTTCGTCTCTTTTTCATCCCCATGGTCTTAACGCAGACCTGGCGGCGGAGATTAAGAAAGTAGTAAAAATCCCGGTTGCGGTGGTAGGAGGCATCACCTCGCCGGAATTGGCCGAACAGCTCCTTGCGGAGGGCAAGTGCGATCTGGTGGCATTCGGAAGACCTCTTACCGCTGATCCTGATTTCGCCAATAAAGTCATGGCAGATGAGGGAGATGACATTGCCAAATGTCTTCGGTGCTATAAATGTTTTCCCGGACCTCTGGAGGACAATCTGGATCAGCTTGATTCCATCTTCGGCTGTACGGTCAATCCCAACGCCTTCTTCTATGACACGGAGCTTTTAAACCGAAAGCCGGAGAGACCGCGGAACGTACTGATTATTGGAGGAGGGATCGCTGGAATGGAGGCTGCCGTCGTGGCGCATGACAGGGGGCACAAAGTAACCCTTCTGGAAAAGACGAACAAGCTCGGGGGATTGCTGCAGTTTGCTGATACCGATGCTTATAAAGGAGATTTGGGCGCGTTCAAGGATCTTTTGGTCAGAAGAGTAAAAAAACGAGGAATCAAGGTTGTTTTGAATCAGGAATTAACACCGGAGGCTGTGGCAGCTTACAAACCGGATGCCGCAATGATCGCAATCGGTTCTCTGCCGGTGATTCCTCCCATCCGAGGAATCGAGCATGCGGTCAAGGCCCTCGATGTATATGGGGATATGGAGAAGATTGGCGGGAACGTTATCGTCATCGGAGGAGGACTGGTGGGCTGTGAAACCGGACTTCATCTAACTAGAAACGGGCGTAATGTCACCGTCGTTGAGATGCAGGATCAAGTGGCGCCGGATTCCTATGTGATGCACCGCATCGCTCTGGTTCATGAGATGGATCGGAGGCTGAACTATCGGACCGGTTTGAAATGTACGGAAATTACGGAGCATGGAGTCACTGTGGAGGACGGGAACGGTCATACGGAGCAGCTGCCCTGCGATACCGTGGTGTTTGCGCTGGGGATGCGTGGCCTTGCGGAAAAGGCGGATGAATTTGCAAAAATGCTGGATGGAATCGAAACCTATAAAATAGGGGATTGCGTAAAAGCTTCTAAGGTCTACGATGCTGTGAGACAGGCATATGTGGCGGCGCTTTCCCTTTGATATTACGCTTTCCCTCAGACGGCTGTGAATGCTAATTCCTTGATCTGGCTGTGGAAACCGGGAGTAAAGACTGGATTGTCCCCGGGGATTATGATATATTAAAACCAACAAACTGGAATCGGCCTAGTAACTCGAATTCGCTTCCGCATCGGCGGATCAATCGCCTTGTCCGCTGATGCGGGGATTAAAGAAATGAGGTGTTACCTTGGGAAGCAGACAAGTAACAATGCTGCAAATCGATTATTTCCTGGCGGTGGCTCAGTATCTGAGCTTTACAGAAGCTGCAAAGATGCTGTACACGTCACAGCCGTCTGTCAGCAAGCAGATTTCCATTTTGGAAAAACAACTGGGGACGGATCTGTTTTACCGGACAAAGCGTTCGGTTCATCTGACGCCTGCCGGAGAAGTTCTTTTGAAGGAACTTTCCGGAATCAACGAACATATTGATCAGGCCATCAAAACTGCAAAGGATTCCAACCTGTGCCAGTACAGCACCATCAATATCGGCTGTCTGGATGCACTTGATACTGGTATTTTTCTCAGACAATTTGTTAATAAGTTCAAGTGCGAACACAAGAATATCAACTTGAATTTTGAGAGACACTCCTTTAAAATCCTCAGGGAAAAGCTTCTGAACGGCAGCCTTGATCTGATTTTTACGTTGAGTTTTGAAATCGACAGTACCCTCGGATTGAAATACAAGTCTATCTTTAAAACCCACAGCAGTATCATCATTTCAAAGGATGATCCGCTGGCAGAAAAAAGTAATGTGACGGTGACGGATCTGAAGGGCAGGGATTTTGTCATGATTTCCAGAGAAGAATCTCCCCATGGATTTGATGCTGTTGTCAGATTATGCAATGGATATGGATTCAGCCCCAGAATCGTAAAGCAGATGCCGAATATCGAATCCATTTTGCTCTGCGTTGAGTCCGGGGTGGGAGTAACCATTCTTGACTCCACGATTCGTCTTCCCAACCCAGGACACTTTAAACTTTATACCATTGAAGAGGATTCATTGGATATGCTAGTCGCCTGGAGAAAGGAAAATATCAAGCCTTCCATGTTGGCCTTCGTGGATGAGCTGCAGAGCAGTACCTCGTGACGAGACATCCTCATAAATAGAAAAGAAATTTTGAAGCCTAAAGAGCGCTGAACTGCTTCCCGTCAAGAGGACACTGAAATAAAATAAAGATTGGATATGGTACAATAAACTGGACACTAAATTAAGAGAAAAAGGTGGCAGTTTATGAGTAGAAGAAGTTATGATCGTCAATTTAAGATGGCTGCGGTAAAATTAGTATTGGAAGACAATATGTCTGTCTCTGAAGTGGCAAAGGAATTGTCTATCCACTACAATAGCCTGTACCGTTGGATAAGTGAATATGAAGAATACGGAGAAAGTGCGTTTCCAGGTCATGGGAGCGCACTTTACAATTCCCAATATGAAATAAAAAAGCTTAAACGGGAAAATGAGGAACTTAGAGCCGAACTAGAACTGCTAAAAAAATTCCGGGCCTTCTTGAAGAAAAAGAATGTGTAAGATTCCAATATCTTAAGGAAAACCAGGACAAGTATAAAATTGAGAAGGCCTGTAAAACATTAAATATTTCACGTTCTGGCTTCTATGAATATTTAAGTAGAAAACCATCCAAGCGAATGCTTGAAAATGAAGTTTTAAGCACTGAAATCAGAAAGATATTCGAAGAACACAAAGGAAGATATGGTTCTATCAGGATTTCAAAGGCGCTTAAACAAAAGGGGATCTCTGTAAATCGAAAACGTGTCGCCAAATTGATGAGAAATATGAATTTGGTTCCAAAAGGTACCAGATACCGATACAAGCGCTACAATCAGAAATCATCTTCAATAGAAAGACCAAATTTACTAAATCAATCATTCCAGACTGATGGCAGAAACAAAATCTGGGTTGGTGACATTACATATGTTCCGACAAAGAAAGGAATTCTGTATTTAGCCGTATTCCTCGATATATACTCCCGAAAGGTATCCGGATGGTCTATGGGCAGGCAGATGAAGGATACACTTGTTATGGATGCTTTTATGCAGGCATACGGCAGAGAAAAACCAGAGAAAGGTCTCATTGTCCATAC
>JAQSXD010000152.1 GCA_029266295.1 Bacillota bacterium
ACAACAACTCAAATATAACAAATAACCTGTAAAAGCACAAGCAGTTTCAGGGTCGAAAATGCCGTTTTTCAGTCGATTTATTAAAGTTGCAATATTCTGTTTTTTATCCTATTGGAAAGCGAATTTTCAAACATTTCCATCAAAACTTTTACGAATATAAGGCTGATTTTTATGATCTATTCATTACCGCTCTGATTGAATCAGTCGGTTCAATAGCTTTTGTAATAGCTTTGGTAAATCCAGTTCCATGATAAATAGGCTGGATACCAGGATCACAGCACCAATATAGGCCTGTACCGTCAGGATTTCACCGGCCAGAGAAAAGGCGACAAACCCTGCAAATACAGGTTCAAGGGAGAAGATTACTCCTACATGGGAGGCGCTGGTATACTGTTGCGCCACAGCCTGTGCGATGAAAGCGGCTCCAGTACAAAAAATAGACAGGAACAGTACTGCTGACCATACCGATGTGGACTGGGGCAGCGCCGGTGTTTCAATCAGAAAGGCTAAAACGAGGTTGTAAATGCCAGTAAACCCCAGCTGGAATACGCCAAGCTGAAAGGCATTCACTTCCTCCTTTTTTACAGCTGTCTCGGTGATTAGCAGATCCACGGCATATGCAAAGGCCGCCATGATGCAGAGCAGATCTCCAAGAGCCAGCTGGATGGCGTTTTCCTTCAGCGTTAGCAAGGAAATTCCGATCAAGCTCATCAGTACGGCGACTGCAAGCTTTTTCTCCGGTTTCTGCTTCAGCAAGGCAAATGCCATAATCGGAGTAATAACCACTGTCAATGCACAAAGGAAACCTGCGTTGGACAAAGAGGTATAGCGAACACCGAAGGTTGCTCCAATATACACAAATAGAAGTGCAACGCCTATGACAGCACTGTATTTTAGTGTAGCTTTATTTACAGTTTTTAATTTTGGAAAAGCAAACGCTCCCGCAACAAAAAATGCGATCAGGAACCTGAGTGCATTCAGCGTAAATGGTCCAACATCTGCCAGGCTTAAATCAATAAGCCAGTAGGAAATGCCCCAGAAAAGTGTTACCATCAGCAGCATGATATCTGCTTTCATTTGTTTCGTCATTTCATATCTCCGCAACGAAGAGTTCCAGTGCCAGCGCTGCTTCCAGCAGCCCGGTCTTGATATTCTTGTCTATCTCATAAGCTTTTTGCAAAATTTTTCTTAAATGATTCAGGGAATAATGCTCTGCAAAAGCAGACGCCTTTTTGATCCGAAATTCATGAATTCCCAGAAGCTCCTTCATTTGAGGAAGGGAACGTCCCTCCTCCTTCATTTCCTTTACAGAAAGGATGATCTCAAAATGGGAGCAAAGTAACGCCAGCAGCTTATATTCCTTTTCACCGGTAACCAGAAGGTTATGAAGAAGTTGATAGGCTTCATCCTTTCGGTCCCTGCTGATGGAATCAATCATATTGAAGACATTGGTATCCATATTGCCGGATACCGTATTGTCAATCGCGTCTGCCGGTATCTCGTCTTCCTCGCTGTAAGCTGCGGCTTTCTTAATATCATTCTCCAGATTATACAGGGTGTAATCCGTGTCTTTGTCAAAATAGCCGGTCGCCTCAATGAGTCTTGCGGTAACCGCAGGTCTAATCAGTTTTCCCGCTTCTTTGAACCGCTTTTCAATATAGGCTTTCAAGGACTTTTCATCCAATTCGCCAAACTCATAAATGCCGCCATGCTCCGAGATGGATTTAAAGAGTTTTTTCCTCTTATCAGCACTTTCGGAAGTGATGATTAACATACAATTATCCGGGATGGACTTAAAGTACTCAGCAAGCAGCTTCTCGTCCTCCTCTTGGATGCTCTTGGATTTTGAACCTTCAAGGAGCTTGAAATCACTGATAAAAACCACACGCCGTTCCGACAGAAAGGGCATGGTCTCGCAGTTGCTTTTGATTTGATCAATGGTCACTGAAGTGCCGTCTAGTTTAAAATAGTCTAAATCCCGGCATGCCGGATTCACATATTTTTTGATCAGCGTTTCAACAGCCCAGTGAATCAGGAAACCCTCTCGACCATAAAGAAGCAGCAGATTTTTTACCCCGCCGCTTTTGATATCTCTGTCAATTCTTTTATATGCATGTTCTTCGGTAGCAGAACTTTTATATGCCATATTTGACCCTCTGTCTCAAAAATGATTGCGCCGTTTTGATCGTTTCTATATATCATTATACCTTTTTGGGAGCATTTTTCAATGACCGCTTCGTGAGGATGTCCGAAATTATTTTTTCCCACCTGAAAAACTGCAATTTCAGGTGCAACCGATTCCAGAAAACCATCGCCGGTGGAGTATCTGCTCCCATGGTGTCCAACCTTTAAAATATCAGCTCGGAGTTGCTCCGGATCCGCTTGATATTGCCTCATCAGTTCCGTTTCGCCATCAAACCCGATGTCTCCAGTCATGAGTACTGACAAACCTCTGTAAGACACCCGCATCATCAAGCTGCTCTTATTTTCATCCTCTTCCTGAATAAGGATCCTCTGATACTCCTCTGCAGTACGTTCTTTAGGATAAAGCACATCGATCCAAACGTCCTGATCCAGCCGAATCCTGTCCCCTGCCTTTAAATAAACCATGTTTTCTTGTTTAAGACCCGTCTCTTCCAGGATCTCCTCCTCCCGATACCGATTGATTTCATACGTGCCAAATTTCTTAATTTTCATTCCCTTTGCAAGCTGGGTAAGCCCCAGGTAATGATCGTCGTGGAGGTGGGTGGCAATGGCAAGATCAATCTCCTTGACTCCGCTTTTTAAAAGGTAAGGCAGGAGAATTTTCTGACCAACATCGTAATTCTGGTTCCCGCCGCCGTCGATTAATATATTCCGGCCGCCGGGCGTCTTAATATGAAGACTGTCACCCTGACCTACGTCAATAAAAATCAAGCCTGCTGCAGGGCTCTGTGTACCAACGATAACATGTCCCAGAGTTGAAACTAAGATGATTGCGGCACAGATCAGGGCAATGGCCCTTTGATTGTTTCTCTGATGCAGCACTCGCGTCATCTCCGAACTGAGGCAGAAGAAAAATCCGTAATACAAAAGCAACAGAAAAATCGGCGGACTTACCACGGGGAAAAACCCTATCCCCGGCAGATAAAAGCAATCATTCATCCACATCATCAATTCTGCCAGCAGTTCCATCGCTCTGGTCCCTACACCAAACAGGATATCTCCCAAAAATGACAGCGGAATCAAGCTGATTCCCAAAGGGATCATCACACCGGACAATGCGATGATCGGTATATTTGCGAAAAAGGAGGCCGCAGAAAAATAATTGAAAAGATACGCAGTAAGCGGAGCCATACCCAATTGAATCACAAGAAGCGGCGCACCATATCGAAGTGCTTTTACAAGAAGCTCTGGCTTTCCTTCCTGCAGCATCTGGAGTAACTTTCGTTCTGTCCAAGGAAGCCCGGATGCCAGACAAAATACAGCAGCAAAAGAAAGCTGAAATCCTGTATTGAACAAATAAAACGGGTTAAAGAGCAACATAGCAAGGGCGCAGGCAGCAGTACAAGACAGAAAATCATATGGCCTCCAGAGAATTTTTGAAAGAATATGAATGAAAATCATTACCACTGCTCTCACCACTGAGGGAGAAAACTCCGAAAGCGCAGCATAAAATAGAAGGAATCCGCTTGTAAGCAAATAAAATCCCATCGTTTTTCGATTTCCAAGTAGCTTGCTGAGATAGAGGTAGACGATCCCAACGTGGATTCCCGAAACGCTGAGAATATGGGCAATTCCATTCTTCTGAAAGGTATCATAGATGTCTTCACCGATGAAGCTTCTGTCTCCAAACAGCATACCGACGGTGATCCCATAGGTTTCTTGGCTCATCTCCACCTTTAATTTGTCAGTAAACCCGTATTTTAGTCGTGCAGCAGCGGCAGGAAGAAGCGCCGATCGACTTTCATCGAACGTGATCTGCTGCGAATTAGCCTGGACAACCACCCGGACATCTCGTGTTTTTAGATAAAGACGATAGTCGAAAAGGTTTGGATTTCTCCGCTCTGCCGGAAGTGTAACCGTCCCCCTTACCACCATCCATTTTCCAATGAGCTCCGCCGGGCTCGCCATACTGCCCCGGATCTGGATCAGCCGCTTCCCGTATGGTTCAGCGGTAATGAGTATCTGACAGGAATTTTCATCTTTTACCTGTACTGTAATTACTCTACCCTGAACTTCATATTTTTTCCCTTCCAAGGCCTCTAGCGGATCTCTGTCATTCTCTGCAAAATAAAGCATAGTACTGCCAAGAAGAAATACGGCAGACAAAAGACAGACCAGGCGGATAGGCTGGCAATATTGCGTTAAGTTCCACAGTCCGGTAAAAAAAGTAACTACAAGTAATATGAAAAGGATAGCAAATGCGCAGATCAGCACTTGCAGCTTCATCTCCAAGTGGTATTCCAATGCAATTCCTGCTATAAAAAACAAAAAAAGAAAGATGATCGGTCGTCTCACAGTATCCTCCTGTAAAAGCCGATTCCCTTTCTCTCACAAATTAATTTATCACATATTCCATAATTTGTAAATATTTACTATATGTTTTACGATTCCAGAGGTTGTATTTTATGATTCTAGATTGTTTTATATGGTTTCAAGCTGTTTGTTATGCTTAGTCTGCCGGCAATGAACGATGTCCCAGTCCAATCACGACTTCATTGAGGTGGAGCAGCCCGATACTCATAAAGATACAAACACTGAGATGTTCTTTATGTCTGCAGATTGCCACTTTCCCTCCGCCATTTAGCCCAGTGGCTTTGGATGCGATCTGCATGATAGCCTCTCTGGAAGCACCTGCGATGGCCCCGTCCTGCACGTGATTCTCTTTTGTAACACCGCTTTTTCTTGATGCGATGATCGCCCTTTCAATCACCACATGAATGGAATTCACGATATCTCCGCCGATGTCTACTGCAGCCCCATGTATGTCTTTTTCTCTCAATCTGACGATCAATTGTTCCTCGGAGCTTCTGCTCGATGTGATGGCCAGCTTGATTGCCGCTCTTGCGACATCTATGCTGTCGTACATGTTCTTTCCTCCTGGTATCAATTTGGCAATCCTCTATTGATTCATTATACTTCCTATTCGCGATCAAAGCAACCGATACCGCCTTCTTGTTGCCGCTTCTCTTTGTGCTTCTTGTTAATTTTCCAGAGCTGCAAGAAGTTTGAAGTAATATTTCTTTCAATTTCTCCAATATACCCAGACAGTTTACAAAAAAACGGTCTAAATTCCGGGGAAAAGGGTATATAAAATATTACAAGAATATGTCTTTGTGAGATTTCCATTAACAGCTAGGGCCCAGTATGCTATAATGGTTCCATGTATTATAGGAGAACCATTACATTACGAACTACCTTGCGGCAACGCCGCCAAAGATCGGAGTTAGTAATATAATAATCACATCCTACTCAGAAATTGTAGTCATGTTCAAGGACTGAGCAGGTCTGATAAAAAAGCATTACACTTTAATGGTAAGGCAGGTGATAAGCTTGACAGATGAGCTTGATAAAACCAATAAGCAGAAAGAAATAGATGATTTTTTTGCCAAGTTTGATAAAATCAGCAACGACTTTGATAAAAACATGAATAAGTCGGACCAAGGAGGCCCTCCTGTCGGAGAAGACTCCGCAAGGTCTGGCAAAGGATCTCCGGGTGCCGATCAGTCAGTTGTGAGCGAAAGCAGAAGAACCCGACTTGAGAGACTTAGTGAAGGTAAGCCTCAGAGCCGACGTTCTGCAAGGAGCGGAAATCAAACTTCAAGCAGCGAAGAGCGACTAATAACAAATGTACAAGATAACGGATTCATGACGAAAGAGCAGACATCCAACGAGGAGCCTATGAGAACGAAGAAACAAAAGAAGAAGAAAAAGTATACCATTAATAAGAAGCAGCTGTTTAAATTTATACTGTTTCTCGGTTTGAGCGTATGTCTCGTTCTGGGAGGAATTGTAATTTCTATCATTGTACAAACCCCACCCATTGAGCCGGATAATATTTACGAGAGACTTGCAGAGAATTCTACCCTTTACGATGATGAAGGAACTATTATTGACAGTCTCTTGACCTCCGATGGTTTGCGGACAAACATCTCCTACAATGAACTCCCGCAAAATCTCATCGATGCATTTGTATCGATAGAAGACAAAACCTTCTGGGAGCATAATGGGTTCAATGTAATCCGTATTATGGGAGCCATCAAGGAAAGCATTTTCGAAGGAGATAAGGTCAGCGGTACGAGTACCATTACCCAGCAGCTTGCCAGAAATCTTTATCTTGCGGAGTCAAAATCAAAATATGATATCAGGCGAAAAATCAAAGAAGCCTATTACACCGTGCTGATCGAACGTCACCTTACAAAAGAGCAGATTATTGAAGCCTATTTGAATACCATATTCTTGGGTTACAATACCAATGGCGTACAGGCAGCATCACAGGCTTATTTTTCAAAGGATGTCAAGGATCTCACCCTGCTCGAGTGCGCTTCTCTAGCCAGTTTGCCGCAAGCCCCGGATCGCTATGCCTTCGTCAAACGGTATGAGAGTGCCCAGGTAAATCCTGATGACCCCAATATTATCAGAAAAGGCGAAACCTATACCCTTGTATACAACGATACCTTTAATGACAGAAAGAATCTGGTACTCTCTTTCATGCTTGCTCAAGGTAAGATTACACAGTCTGAATACGATGAAGCCAAGGCAGGAGATCTGCATGCTTCCATCAATCCCAGCGAGGATACGACCAGTGAATTATCCTCCTACTTTGCAGATTATGTGATTAAATCTGTTGTAAAAGACTTGATGTCGGAACTCAATTTAAATGAATCCGATGCAAAGCAGATGATCTATAATAGCGGACTGAAAATTTATACTACGATGAACTCCAATATGCAAAAAATTGCAGAGAAGGAATTCACCGACAATTCGAATTTCCCAAAGGTCGCGGGATTAAAGAAAGACAAAGCAGGAAATATTCTGAACGCGAGCAAGAATGTTATGCTCTATAGTTACAAAAACTATTTCAATGATGAAGGTACCTTCACACTTACTTCTGATGAATATCAAACCGCTGCAGACGGCGGCATCGTTCTTCTGAAAGGACATCGCCTGAGTTTTATCAAGACAGAAGTTCAGGGCAAGATAGACTACAGTGTGGAATTCAAGGATATGTATATGATGCAGGACAACATCTTCTACCGTATTAACGGTGGTTATATCAACATTCCGCAGAAATACAAGACAAAGGATGAAGACGGTAATCTCATCATCAGCGGTCAGTTTTTCCAAGACGCTCCGGATGCCTTCCAGTTCAACGGTCAAGGCATATCCATTGCAAAGAAAACCTATACACTGGATCAGGTAAATTATAATACGTATACACTGAGGCAGCAGATCATTCAGCCCCAGTCAGCCATGGTAATCTTTGATTATAAAAACGGCGGTATCAAGGCAATGGTTGGCGGAAGAAATGTTGAAGGAAGACAGATCTATAACAGGGCGACAAATCCGCGCCAACCCGGATCCTCCATTAAGCCGATGGGCGTATACGGGCCCGCAATCCAAAGCGGTCTGGAAAAATCCAAATCCGGCATAACAAACGGACCTTCAGAAGGAAACAGCTTTGGCCAGTTATGGACGGCAGCCAGTGTAATCGACGATGCACCGCTGACCATACAGGGAAAACTGTGGCCGAAAAACTGGTATTCCGGATATCGAGGTCTGCATACGATGCGGGAGTCGATTGAGCAGTCTGTCAACGTCAATGCGGTGAAGGTATTCTCTGATATTGGTGTGGATGCCTCTGTGAAATTCCTTAAGAAATGCGGAATTACCTCTATCGTTGAATCCGGTAATGTCAACGATATGAATGCAGCCGCACTGGCTCTGGGTGGGATGACCAAAGGGGTTTCCCCTCTTGAGATGGTCGCAGGCTACGGCGCCTTTGCAAACCAAGGGAATTATACAGAACCTATCGTATATACGAAAATCACCAACAAACGCGGCGAAGTCATTTTGGAGAAAAAGGCAGCTTCCACACAAATCATGGACGAAGGGGTTGCTTTCATTATGACCGATATGCTTCGCTCCACAGTAACCAATGGTCTGGCCAAGGCTGCTGCCATCGGTTCCCAGCCTGTTGCCGGTAAAACGGGAACCACCACCGACAATTACGACGCTTGGTTTGTTGGGTTTACCCCCCAATATGCAGCATCCGTCTGGATCGGAAATGATATTAATATTGAATTGAGTCAGGGCAGTGCTGCTGCGTCAAAGCTCTGGAGCAACGTCATGAAACAGGTTCATACAGGAATTGCTGCAGGAAGTTTCCCTTCGGCCCCAAGCAATGTAGTTAGCGCAGCTATCGACATAAAATCAGGCCGCTT
>JAQSXD010000153.1 GCA_029266295.1 Bacillota bacterium
CTCAAGAACTTCTTCAACTGCCTGATGGAATTCAGCTTCGCCAGGATTTCTCTTCTTAACGTCGTCTAAATACTTTTGTACATTAATTGACATTTTTTTACTCCTCTTTCCTATTTATAATTTTTAAACTGTAATAAAAAGTAAGTTTTCTATTCACCCATACATTAACATAAGGATAAAATGTAGTCAACAAAGAAACATCTAAAAACCGTCGTTTTGGCAAAGTTCCAATATTCTGAAAACGCCTGAAATCAACAGTTTCAAGGCAGTATTTTGTATACATCGCCTTGGATCGAAGTATAATTGGGCAACTTTTTTGCGAAATTGTTGAAATCTTAACAAGTTATAATTTTTGGACAATCTGCTGATCACATGTAATAAATTTACATACGCAATTTTGCGTTAAAATAACAAATGTAATAAATTGGGAAACAATAGTGCCGGCTGGGAGAAAGAATTGGAAAAAGATTAAAATCCAATAATTCTAAAAATTCAGAGAATGCTTTCGTCGAGATTCGAACAGGGGTTTTTGCGATAGCAAAACCCCCTTCCACGGCAGCATAAAATGGTGAAAGGGGGTTCTTTTAATGATGAATTCAGGAGCACCTCCAAACGGTAATTCTTTTAATCCGTAACTCGTAAGGGGATTGCCGGATCATATACGGAGTTGATTTTTATCGCATAGGAATCACCTTTTTCAATATCACGGTCTGTTACATAATGAACATCCAACAGGCCATCGGATTGATATCCGGTCTTAAGGTAGTTGATTTCTGATAATGCATTACTCCAGCCTCGAAGGAGCACGTCAAGGCTTTCTTTTTGTTCAGAAGATCCGCCGAAATGAATCAGCAGGTCGATGTCGCTGTTATGTCTTGCAGTACAGGACCCGGTGCTGCCGAAAAGGTAGATGCCCTTGATGGAATATGCCTTGAAATCCAAAGAAGAGGCTATTTTATCTGCCATGTAGTGACGCCATTTCCAACCGTCGTCATCTTTGCCTCCGGTGCGTTCGTATTCATCGAAGTAAGCGTCTGAATGCTTTCTGTCAGGCTTTTGAGGATGTTCCAGATAAGCGACTGCTTTTTCCAAATCTGCATTCATAAGGACCACCAGCTCTTTTCTGAAATAGTTCTCGGAGATATTGATGACTTTGATGACGTCAGACAAATCAGCGAAGGAGGGCAGCATTGTATCCAATGAGTTTGTATTTTTATGGAAGAAATTTTTATTAAACACCACCTCATCATCTTCAGGATACAGCGGCAGATACTTGATATCAGCCTCTACAAGGTCCTGGAAGAAGTGTGTTCCGAAAGAGAGCTCAGGCTGATAGCGCGACTTCTTCTGAGCGACTTCAATCAACATCGATGCATTACAGATGTCTGAATACGTCACCTGTACGCCGAGCTTGATGTCGCCCCGGCTGCCCCAGCGGCCCGGGCCCATAAGAATAAAGCTTCTTCGATACAAGATATGGTTCAGCTCACTGACGGCACTGCCTACGCGGATCAAATCCTGATGGCGCTCCAACTTTCCGTATTCTTCCGGGTCAATATATACCACGGTCTTAATTCCGGTAACTCTGCCATTCGAGATATATTTGTCAGCTGTAAAGATGGTATTTTGTGGAGAGATGTTGGCAGGTATGGCCACAGGGAGATTGTTTCGATTTTTGCTTTGAGGACGACACTGAAGAATATATAGATTTTCACCGTCGCTGGCAAATTCAATATCCACCGCATATCCCAGCTTTTCTTCCAGGAGAGACATGATGGATTTTAGCTGCGATATCGCAGGCGTTTTATCGATTAAACCGTCAAACGTAACGACGTACTGATCTTTTTCCGAATCGGAGAGCAATCGGTTGTATTCCGTAATAAAATCGTCTTTCAGTACCGACATCGTCAGGCCGAGGTTGGGTATTTCATTTCCGTATTCTTTCATAATATCAGCGATTGGTAGAGAAACAAATTGATTGTTTTCCATGTCCAGTACATCCATCATCTGCGGAGAATACTTTTGCAGCTCTTGAAGGACATGATTCACCCTCAGCTTGGGCTGGCCGGGAGAAATCAGAATCGGAAAATCATCTCCAACACGGTCAACGGCACGGGTTCCAAGGCCCATAACCATTCTCAGCAAACCATCTTCACGCTTGAGTCGGTGAGACCAACGATATTCATTGTTACTGAAACCCACCCCTGCGAAAAGAGGGAAGTAATAAGGTCCGACCCTCCGGCCCACAACCTCTTGTATCATGATGCCCATTTGCTCGGAGCTGTCCAGAAGTCCGTGCTCTTTTCGATATTGGATAGAATCAGGGCTGAACATGGAAGCGTATACCTCCAGAACACACTCGATCAAACCCTTCATTCGCTCTGCCTTGGTTCCTGTGTTGGTCAGGAACAGGCTTTTGTATTTCCCGGAAAAGGCAGTGTTTCGCTGATCCTCTAACAGGCTGGAGGATCGAATGATCAGGGGTCTGTCTTCACACTGCTCAAGAATATGGTTCAGCTCTGTGAGGATATAGGGGGACATTCGTGCATTTTTAATGGAGTGAACCACCTTGGGATAGCTGATTCTTATTTCGAGAATATCCCGGTATTTATGTTCGTTCAGTTCATCAAGATAATTATTATGAAGCAAGCTTTCCAGCTCATCGGAAGCAATATACCAGGTACGAAGCTTCTTGATATTTGCGTATCCGGGATCCTGCTTCAAATTTGCCTCGATAATTTTGTTGGCAAGGAAGAAACCGGTGGCTTTTCCTCCGATTTTTCCTGCGCTTTTTGGGGAACAGATCACTGTATCAAGCAGCTCGCAGAAATCTTCCACACTGAGATTGCGCCTCGCATTTTCAATCATCTTAGAATGATCGGTAAGGAACCTTCTCACAAGCTCAACGATCAGCCAGCGCTTCGTCGCTTTGCTGGACATCTCGGTAGAGCGGACCGCTTTTAGATACTGGATCAAAGCTTTTGAGATATCTTTTACATCAGAGTCTTTTTTGTCAACCAGTTTGATTAATTCATAGGTCTTTCCCTGATAAATCCACAGGTTGATATAATCGAATATCTCCGCATCCTTTAAGCAGGTCTTTGCAACATGAAATACACTGTTGCTCAGCAGGATCACATCCATGGCAGGGATATCGCCTCTGGGAAAATTAATTTCCCCCTTGTAGTCGTATTCGGTCCAATTCATCTCGCGGAAGATCTCGATGATGAAGGATTGGTCTGTCTTGGCCAGTAGTGTCAGCATCTTCTCACAAACGTGAAGGAGCATGGTTGGGTCCGTATTTTGAAGAAAGAGCACAATTGCTTCCCAATTGCTTCTGGTTTCGTTGGGCTCCATTTCATGAACGCATATTTGGTTAGAAATCTTACTGGCCACAGCATTCAGCAGCTTTTCCTCTTGCACGAGAAAGGAGGAAACAGGGGTATTTAGGGCATATTCTTCATAGCGGGCTTCGATACTGCCTCGAACACGGCCATTGACTACAATGTCTGACCGAATAGAACTGGCGCAGATATCGGAAGGTTCGGTGAAGGAATAGACGCACTCGTCCAGTGTGATTACCACGGTACATGCTCGTACATTACAAAAGCCTCTCGGCATAACCCTGCATATTTCCGTCAGAATTATCGGCAGGGAATCACCGTTGAGTGCTTCGTCAACCCGGTACAGGCATTCCAACTCTTTTGCCCGTTCCCGCAGAAAATCAACGGAGATTTCTTGTGGATCATTTCTCATACTTTTTCCTCCTGTCGTCAATCAAGTGGCTCGCGCCACTTCGGCTAGGAAACCCTCATCAGGAATAATCGTTCCTTCTGAATCAAAAACTGCCATAGGCTGCCTCAAAGCATTTTAATATGCGTTGGGACAGCCTTAACCGGTCATTACACTTGCTGAACTTTATTCATTATACCCAGCCGCGGAGCTTGACGGCCTCCGCGACACGATTGATCGCTATTACATAAGCGGCATTACGCATATAAATATCTTTTTCCCGAGACAGTCTGTAAACGGCTTGGAACGCGGATGTCATCTTGGAATCCAGCTTTTCAAGTACTTCGTCTTTTGGCCAGAAATAGTTCATATTGCACTGAACCTGCTCAAAATAACTGCAGGTAACACCGCCGGCGTTAGCAAGGAAATCAGGAACAAGGAAGATGTTTCGTTCCTGGATCAAGGCATCTGCATCCGGAGCGGTAGGACCGTTGGCTCCTTCGCAAATCAACTTGACCTTCTTGCTGATTTTTGCAAAGGAATCCACAGTAATTTGATTTTCCAAAGCGCAGGGCAGGAGGATATCAACATCTTGCGCGATCCATTCACTTCCTTCAAGAATTTCACAGCCCAGACCCATGGCTTTTTCTTTATTGATCGTACCGAAAGAATCCTTGATGGAGATCATTGCTTCGATATCAAGACCGTTTAAATTACGGAATGTGTATGATTTGCCGTCATGCTGATCCCAGCAGGAGATCGCAATTATGGTTCCGCCCATCGTGGAATAAAGTCTTGCAGCATATTCGGCTACATTTCCAAAGCCCTGAATGCTTGCAGTAGTAGAGGCAGGCTGGATCTCAAGGGCTTTCAGTGCCTCTCTAAGAGAATAAATTACCCCATAACCCGTTGCTTCCGTTCTGCCCAAAGATCCACCCAGACCTACAGGTTTTCCGGTGATGGCGCCGGGATAATGGCCGCCGTGGATTGCTTCATACTCATCCAACATCCAAAGCATGTGCTGACCGTTGGTCATAACATCCGGTGCGGGGACGTCCTGAACCGGACCCATAAGGCTCGCAATCTGACGAACATAACCGCGGCAGAGTCTTTCCTGCTCTCCCTTGGAAAGGTTATGCGGATCGCAGATAACGCCGCCTTTGCCGCCTCCAAGAGGAATGTCAACTACAGCGCATTTCCAGGTCATCCACATAGAGAGCGCTCTCACGGTATCAGCTGTTTCCTGAGGATGGAATCGGATCCCTCCCTTTGCCGGTCCGCGAGCAGCATTATGTTGGATTCTATAACCGTTAAATACTTTTGTTGTACCGTCATCCATTTTTACGGGAATCGTAAAATGGACTTCACGGCTAGGCTGCCGCAGTAATTGACGGACAGAGGGGTCCAGATCAATGAGATCGGCAACGCGGTCAAATTGGGTCTGCGCCGCTATATAAGGATTGTATCCTTCATGATTCATAATAAAACCTCCTATTTATCTTCTTTCTATTTATCTTCTTTTTTCAGGTTTGAAATATCTATTTACCTTCTCTTTTAAAACGCGTTTTATTCTTTGAAAAATATCTTTTGAAGAGTACCTAACGAAAGAATTATTTTGTCTACACCTTGCCGGTTGGGCAAATCGCAGAAAAATATATTGCGAATCCTTTCAATGTCATCATATTCTAATCCAAATATCCTTGTCAACACGAAAAAATAAGTTTAAATCTTGTGACAATTCGGGACTGTAATTATCTGTAAGTTGCCGAAAAACAAGCTTTTGAAGTATTATGTATACATGGACAGACTATTATTATAAACGTTGAAAATTCAAAGAATATGACATATGAATCAAGATATTTTTTTACAAATCACAAGAAATATAAGAAGCAACTTACATAATATGTAAAAGTGTTATTGGTTCATCAATAATAATCAGAAAACTTTTTTTAGAGAGGGGTATCTTCTTCTAAATTCACCCGCATGAGTTCGCAGAATTGTCTCAAAATTGCCTAATTTCTTGCTGTTGTAAATCTGTTTGACAGACGGCATAATAATCGTATACAGTAATCGGTATCGCAAACGCAGCACTTTCTCGTAGCTGCGTTTTGAATAATCGGAGGGCAGCTATGGAGAGAAAACAGGCGAGGGATTTTTATGAAGCATTGGCAGAAAGGCTAACAGATCGAAAATTCCTTAAAACAGTGGGTATGACAAAAAAGGAAATGCAAGAGTTTCTTCGCAACGGAGACTGGAGGAATCAAATCATCCAGTTGGCAAAAGCAGACAGGATTTGCTGTAAAGCTGTGCTGACGGTGTGCGAAAAGATTCTTTCCATGCTTTCACCGATGCCTGAGAAGGGCTGGCTCGATTATATCTTTCAACATACCCTCAATCAGATGTTTCCTGAGAGTACCCTGCCGGTTTCGCAGAGGGCTTTTGAACCAGGAAGGATCTTCTATCTGAATGTGTTGAGGTATTTGCTCAAATACGAAGAACGGAACCGTCCCTTTGATCCTGTGACACACATTGCTTTTTTAACGCCGAAGGAATTTAATGAAATGGAAACCTCGGCCGAATATGAACGGCTGCTTCAGATTTTTGGCGACCAGCATATCTATGAGTTTATGAGGATCGCGTCAGAGATTACACCGTTTCAAACCCTGGCGCATATTGCCGGGGTTCACCATGTTTCTATGCAGATTGGCAAACAGTTGCTTCGTGCAGGGCTACCGGTGGATCTTGCACTTTTGTCGGGCGCAGCTGTCGGACACGACATCGGAAAATTTGGCTGCAGGCCTGAAGAATCGGGCAGAATACCTTATCTCCATTATTATTATACGGATCGTTATTTTAAGAAAAATCATATGCCGGTCATCGGTCACATCGCGGCGAATCACTCAACCTGGGATCTGGAGCTGGAGAATCTTTCTGTGGAATCCCTCATTCTGATCTATTCGGACTTCAGAGTGAAGAGCGTAAGAGACAGGAATCATAGGGAATCGGTCCTTTTTTATAGTCTGGCAGATTCCTTTGATGTAATTTTAAATAAATTGGACAACGTGGATGATCAGAAAAAATACCGCTATGAAAAGGTCTATGCAAAACTCCGTGACTTTGAAGATTTTATGGTGGGAATGGGGATTCGTACCGATCTTTCCTCTGACGAAGGAGAGAAAACCGCCAGTAAGGATGCGGCACTTTTGGGGCCGGAGGAAGTGCTGCAGAGGCTGAAACATCTGGCCATCCAGCACAATATCATGGTGATGCATAAGCTGAACAGCGAGACGGGGTTTGGAAACCTGATCGAAGCAGCGCGGAGTGAAAAAAATTGGAAGAATATGCGAGCTTACATCAACATCATACACGAGTACTTTACGTATATGACCCAGAAGCAAAAGCTGAAATCTATGGCACTGCTCTATGAACTGCTTATGCACAGGGAAGGTGATATCAGAAGGCAGTGTGCTGACCTTATGGGTAATATTATCGTAAATTTTGATGAAGAATACCGGAAGGAACTTCCAGAAGGTGTTCGGCGAGAACCAGACAACATAACGAGCCTGGAACTGTGGGAAAAATACCTGGATCTAGTAGTCAATCCGGATCATAAGGTGACGGATCAACACAGAAGATGGCTTTGGTATACCTTAAAGCTGATTATCTCTTCTGTTTTGGAGCGTTGTAAAGGGGATTGCAGAAATTACCTGGATGCGGTCCTTAGCCTCTATAAGGCGAAAGAAAATAATCTGACAGCGGCATTTGTACTGCTGGATGCAGCGCTTGCACTGCCTTTGGAGTTCTGTACGGCAGAGGATAAACGGATGATTTTGAATTACGCAGTTCGGATGACAGAAAGTAATGAGATTGAAGTTCAGATTTCCGCATTTAGAGTCATCCGGAGCTTCTCGAGCGATACGGATTGCTTGGCAGAGGGGGGAGCCGCTTCTATTTGTAATGCGTTGAAGATTGCAGTAAATGAGGGCGGAGAGGGCATTGACTTTTTAAAACACAAGATATCGGAAAACATTGGCCCATGTGAAGGAATGTTATCCAATCATAAAGCAGGTTTAAAAAATGAAAATGAGAATGAGCATAATCAAGTCGCCGGCATAGCTTCCCGCATCTTTCTTGAAAATCTGAAGGCTGCAACGCCGTGGGTCATTAAACACGTTAATATTGAACTTCTTCTGGACCAGATTCAGGATGCGGGAGAGGGTCTGCTTCTGCAAATTGCTGCCCATTTCTCCAATCTCATTAAGGTCAGTGAACGGGTTACTGTACGCCATAGCGCTGGCAGTGCGCTTCTTACTGTCATTCCGCATCTGAACTTAACCCAGAGAAATGAGATTGCGGTCGAGCTCAGCAAGGGTTTGGAGATAGGCGCATATGAATTTTCAAAATACATTCCCGAATATCTAGGACAGCTGGCGCTTTATTTGCACCCCTTTGAGCTGGACGAGCTGATTTTGGATTTTAAGAAATTGCTCTGGAGCAATAGTGATCGGGTCTGCTCTGTAACATTGGATACGATTGGTGTTATGTTAAAAAATTATCCCTCCTATCTGGAGCGATTTCAGGAAAGTGAAGCATCCTACCAGACGAGACGAGAGACAATGATTGGTCTTCTTCTGAAAGGGCTTTCTGATTATCGCGAGGCAGTGAGCCAAGAGGCGTTTTTG
>JAQSXD010000154.1 GCA_029266295.1 Bacillota bacterium
CGAAAAAGCGTTTTATCATTATCATCATTTTATAAACAGCAGATCCGAGAGTCTTGCAAGCAGTATCTCTCTCTGCGGGAAAACCCATCTGTTTTTTATGTCCCTTGACCCCGGTTCGCCGGCAGGCGTACGCTCTCTGATGCTTTTCAGTCTGCGTCTTGGCTGGCTTACCATCATTTCACCACTCCTGGACTGTTCCAGCGAATTGAGCAAGGCAGAAACCGGCTTTGCTTTTTATGCGTCATCCTGTATCGGGTCTGATTCCGGTTATTTTACGGAGCGCTTTCTTCGGGCAGTCAAACAAATTGGAGGAAGATCATGAGTATTGGATCCATTGTCACGCAGCAGCGTGAATACTTTGAAAGCGGTGTCACCAGACCCCTGTCCTTCCGTCTGGAGGCCCTCCGAAAACTTCAAACGGCACTAAAAGAAAACGAAATTTTAATCAATGAAGCACTAAAGTCCGATCTCAATAAATCACCCTTTGAAACCTACATGACAGAAATCGGCATGGTGCTGGACGAAATCCGGTTCCATCTTGCGCACCTGCCCCGCTGGGGAAAGGCAAAGAAGGTAAAAACTCCTCTGGCTCAGTTTCACGCAAAAAGCTATGTCGTTCCCGAGCCCTACGGTGTTGCTCTGATTATGTCTCCATGGAATTACCCTCTTCAGCTCTGCCTTGAACCGCTTGTGGGCGCAATTTCAGGAGGAAACTGTGTTGTTGTAAAGCCCTCCGCGTATGCCCCAGCTACCAGCGATGCCATTGCCAAAATCCTTGGTTCTATCTATCCTCCGGAATACATCGCAGTGGTAGAAGGCGGGAGGGAGCAGAACAATGCCCTTCTGGAAGAGGTGTTTGACTACATCTTCTTTACGGGAAGCGTTGAGGTTGGAAAGACGGTAATGGCTGCGGCATCAAAGAATCTTACTCCTGTGACCTTGGAGCTTGGCGGAAAGAGTCCTGTCATCGTGGATGAGACCGCAGATATCAAGCTTGCGGCAAAGCGAATTGCCTTTGGAAAGATCTTGAATGCAGGACAGACCTGCGTTGAGCCGGACTATCTTCTGATTCACCACAAGGTGAAGGACGCTTTCCTGACCGCCTACGAAAAGGCAATCAAAGACTTTTTCCCGGATGGTGATCTTTCTGAGATGCCGGTGATCATTAACGAAAAGCATTTTGATCGCCTAACAGGCTTAATGCGCAAAGAGCGTGCTGTGATCGGCGGAAATTATGATCAATGCAGAAGATTTATAGAGCCTACGGTTCTGACGGGAATCACCTTCGAATCTCCTGTGATGCAGGAGGAAATCTTCGGCCCCATCCTGCCGCTCATTCCTTTTTTGGAGCTTGATGAATGCGTACGTTTGATCCGTTCCCGCCCCCGTCCCCTTGCACTCTACCTGTTTACAACAAGCAAGGCTGCAGAAGAAAAAATTCTGAATACCTGCTCCTTCGGCGGCGGCTGTATCAATGATACCATCATCCATCTTGCAAATCCCCACATGGGCTTTGGCGGAGTCGGATACTCCGGTATGGGCAGTTATCATGGAAAGCTCAGCTTTGATACCTTCACCCATTATCGAAGCATCGTGAAAAAATCCAACTGGATCGACATGCCGGTGCGCTATCATCCCTACTCTGAGCAGAAGTTCCGTATGCTCAGAAGCTTGCTCAAATAGAATAAAGCTTCGCGCGGCTTGTCGAAATAGAATAAAGCTATAGCGAATTGCTCCGATTTGTTTCTGGGCCATTGTCAGAAGATCCATATTTTGTTTTTTTTGCATAAACATACTTGACTTATTTTCTCCAGTATGGGATGATATGGATGAAATTCTAGTGAAAAGTGATAGGTGTTTTAAATTGATGATTTCTCGCGAAGCAGACTATGCATATCGTATCATTCGAGTGCTTTCATCCAAGGGCCGCATGTCCCTGCAGCAAATTTGCGAACTGGAGCATATTCCCCCTTCCTACGCGTATAAGATTCTTAAAAAGCTTCAAAAGGCCCAATTGGTCAGCATTTTTCGAGGCGCAAAAGGTGGATATGAGCTAAGCTGCGACTTAGGCGAGAAGACATTTTATGATGTATATCATGCCATAGAAGGAGAATTGCTTCTCAATGCATGTCAGGAAGCTGGCAGCTTTTGTCCCAACAATCATGGAGACAGGCGCTGCAATGTACATAATACTTTGTGCTCGATGCAAAATGAGTTTATCAAAATTATGAAAAAGCGAACGCTTCGCTCTGTAATATAAGCCGCAAGACTTGCGGTTTATATTTTGTACAAATCTGGACGAATTTAGTCTAATTTATTCAGAAAAGAGCTAGTGATTTCTTTCATACAAATACATTTGAATAATACTGGACAATTTTAGTCCAGATTATGTATTTAATAATAAAGGGAGGTCATTGTATGTTATTTCAAGCAACGCAGCAACACGAGGAATTTCGTGCAAAGGTACGAGAATTTGCCGAAGCTGAAATCAAGCCAATTGCCGCCACACTGGACCAGGAAAATCTGTTTCCTGACGAAATTGTGCAAAAAATGGGGTTTATGGGTCTTATGGGGCTACCGTTTCCCATCGAATATGGCGGCAGCGGTCTTGATATTCTGCATTACTCCATCGGAGTGGAAGAGCTGTCCCGTGTTGATGGAGGAGTTGGTGTAATTCTATCAGCTCATGTGTCTTTGGGCTGTTGGCCAATTTTTGCATTTGGAACAGAGAAACAGAAGAAAAAGTATTTAACACCGCTTGCAAAAGGCGAAAAGCTGGGTGCTTTCGGTTTGACTGAGAGTGAAGCCGGCAGCGACGCCGGCGGCACAGAAACAACTGCCGAACTGTCAGGTGATCACTACGTTCTCAACGGCAGCAAGATATTCATCACCAACGCGCCCAAGGCGGATATTTATGTCGTATTTGCCGTAACAACCCCGGATATCGGCACGCGGGGAATCAGCGCTTTCATTGTGGAAAAGGGCTGGGAAGGATTCACCTTCGGTGACAAATACGACAAAATGGGCATCCGCTCCTCTACCACCGCGGAGCTGAACTTCAACAACGTCAAGGTTCCGAAAGAAAATCTGCTGGGAAAAGAAGGTCAGGGCTTTAAAATTGCCATGGCAACACTCGACGGCGGAAGAATCGGCATTGCCTCTCAGGCGCTGGGAATCGCACAGGGAGCATATGAAAGCGCACTGGATTACGCCAAGGAACGGGAGCAGTTTGGAATGGCCATCGCTCATCAACAGGCAATTTCGTTCAAAATTGCAGACATGGCCACCAAGCTTCGCGCCTGCCGCTTTCTGGTCTATAGTGCAGCGGAACTGAAGGAAAACCACGAGTCTTATGCAATGGAATCCGCCATGGCAAAACAGTATACCTCTGACCGTTGTCTTGAAATCGTCAATGATGCACTGCAGATTTACGGCGGTTCGGGCTTTATCAAGGGTATTGACGTAGAGCGGTTCTACCGGGATGCAAAGATTTGCACCATCTACGAGGGAACCAACGAAATTCAGAGAGTTGTCATTGCAGCTCACCTCATTGGAAAATCACCTAAGGCTGACGGCAAACCAAAGAAAAAAGGCGCGCTTACAGGAGAGCGGAAGAAGATCATTTTTAAGGACGGTACCGCCCAGGAGCAGGTAGCTGCGTTGGTGGAAGGTCTGAGAAAAGACGGGTACGATTTTACCGTGGGAATTCCGCTTGATACGCCCATCGTTCAGGCAGAACGCATTGTGAGTGCCGGCAAGGGAATCGGACCGAAAGAAAATATGGAACTGATCAAAGCATTGGCAGTACAGGCGGGTGCTGCAATCGGCTCCTCACGTCCGGTAGCAGAAACATTAAAGTACGTGCCGCTAAGCCGCTACGTCGGAATGTCCGGTCAAAAGTTCAAAGGAAACCTGTATATCGCTTGCGGCATCTCCGGCGCGGGGCAGCACTTAAAGGGGATTAAAGAGGCGTCTACAATTGTCGCCATCAACAGTAACCCCAATGCCCCCATCTTTAAAAATGCCGATTATGGGATTGTCGGAGATGTGGAGGTAATTCTGCCCTTACTGACAGAGGCACTGGATAACGGAAATCCAAAGACCGAAGCACCTCCTATGAAAAAGATAAAACGAACAAAGCCGTTGAAGCCAGCCCGCCTTTATAAATTGTATGTCTGCTGCGGCTGCGGCTATGAATACGATAAGGATATCGGAGACGCGGAGGGCGGAATTGCACCGGGTGTGGCCTTTGACAAGTTGCCGGAAGAATGGCTCTGTCCCTGCTGTGCAGAAGAAAAAGATCAATTTATCGAAGTATAAGAAAACACTGATTCGTTTCGTGCGCACAGCTGCGCACAATTGATTAAATCAGCGCTTCCAAAAAACTTCTTGCTGATAATGATTTCTAATTATTTATATGGAGGTTTCTTTATGTATACAGTTCGTAATGTCACAGAAGACCTATATTGGGTCGGCGGAAACGATCATCGTCTGGCGCTTTTTGAGAATGTTCACCCGATTCCAAGAGGTGTTTCCTACAATTCTTATTTACTATTAGACGAAAAGACAGCCTTGTTTGATACGGTGGACTGGTCTGTCTGCCGTGAATATTTAGCCAATGCGGAAGGTCTGCTGAATGGAAGGCCGCTGGATTATCTGGTGATCAATCATATGGAACCTGACCACGGAGCCAGCATTGAAGAGATTTTGCTGCGTCATCCCGAAACGAAGGTAATCAGCACAGGAAAAGCCTTCATGATGATGCGCCAATTTGGGTTTGATGTCGATGGGCGTGAGCTCGAAGTGAAAGAAGGAGACAGCATGAGTTTCGGCCGTCACACGATCGTCTTTGTCGAGGCACCGATGGTGCACTGGCCTGAAGCGATGGTCAGCTTTGATGCCACCGACAAGGTACTGTTTTCAGCGGACGGCTTTGGCTCGTTCGGTGCTCTTGACGGCAAGCTTTTTAACGACGAGGTTAATTTCGACCGGGACTGGATTGACGATGCCCGCCGATACTATACAAATATTGTCGGTAAGTACGGCCCCTTCGTTCAGGCTTTGCTCAAAAAAGCATCAACACTGGAGATCAAATATATCTGCCCGCTGCACGGTCCTGTATGGCGCTCTGACTTCGGATATATTATTGACAAATACGACAAATGGAGCAGCTACGTTCCCGAGGAAAGAGGTGTATTGATCGTTTATGCGTCAATGTACGGAAACACCGCGTTTGCAGCTCAGGCACTGGCCAGCGAGCTCTGTAGGCGTGGGGTTACCAACGTTCATGTCTACGATGTCAGCAGCACCCACGTATCACTGCTGATTTCAGAAAGCTTCCGGCTGAGTCATGTAGTGCTTGCTTCGGTTACATACAATCTGAACATCTATCCGCCTATGGAACACTTCTTAATGGAAATGAAGCACCTGAACGTCCAGAATCGAACCTTTGCGGTTATTGAAAACGGCTCCTGGGCACCCCAAGCAGGCGGACTGATCAGCAAATTTCTGGAGGAAGAAATGAAAGATATCTATCTGCTGGAAGACCCCGTCACCATTACCTCCGCTCTGAATGAGCTGTCATCTCCGGAAATATCAGCATTAGCAAGCAGCATTGCCGAGTCTGTTCTTGCCTGATGCTCCAAAGTGTGCTGAAATAAAGAAAAAGCCATGTTTCCGGATTTCATTGTCCGGAGCATGGCTTTTTTGTGCATCGATTCAGCTTGGGAATTTCGGCTTTTCAGTCTCTCTTATCTCAATGATTGAAAGTATGCCTTCAATTCCTTCTTCCTCTCGTCCCTCAGCGAGTGCCAGCGAACATTCTGTACGGCTCCCTCCAAACTACAAAGCGAGCTAAAACAGGTATCCCCTTCATATGCAAGCAGGCGCTCAAATGCCTCCCTGCTTCCAACTTGCTTCAAAGCTTCCGCGTCGTATATCCCAACTGCTGCAAGCCGCTTTTCCATCACAGCTCCTACGTTTGGCAGTTCACTCAATTTGGTCATCACACGCACTCCTTTCCACCCCCATTTACTCCTGTGTAACTTGCTGATTGCTGCATTGGTCAAAATATTTTCTTATTTACCAGCGGTTGTTTTTGTATAATCTGTGATCCCAAATCGATTTCCGAAAGGATCCTCAAATTCCACTGCCAGCCCTGTATGAATCACAATTGGTTCGGAAAGAAATGCAACGCCCTTTGCCTTCAATCGCGCGTATTCGCTTTCAACGCTCTCCACTTCAAGCCAAACAGAGGGCTTTATCTCCCCGAACCGTGCTACATCCTTTAGGATGATAGCCGGCTCTTCCTCTCCGACGCAAAACGCGATCATGCCTTTCGCAGAGAAGTCAAATTTAAGCGCCAGTCCCAACGTATTTTCATAGTAATCCCTGGCTTTATTCATATCATCTACAGGCAGCAGAAAATTGTCATAGTTCATAATAGATCGTATCCCCTTTCTCAATTTTGCCAGGCCGGCAGCTTTTCCATCATTCCCCTGGCAGCGTTTCTTGCAGCCTCTTGATCAATCCCCTGCGTCTTTACAATGAATTCGGTCATTCCTTCCAGTTTTTCATCATAGTTTTGCATGGTTCCGTCAGGTCTTGCGCAGTATTTGCAATAATCCTTACTTTCATCTCCCATTGCAAAGTCTTCTTTTGCCTTCATAGGCATTCCGCATGCGATACAGATTTTCATTCTAGAATCCCCCTTTCTCTGAGATTAAATTCATGTAGTGATCCGTCAAACGTTGACCGTGTCTTGATATAACAGAATCCTCCGGAGCAAACAAGGCTCTGTTTGACAGATAATAGTGGATCAGCCCGATCCAGGTATTAAAAAGCAAATCAAAGGGCATTGTTTTAATGGTACCTGCATCCATCTCCCGCTCAGCTACCTGCAGAATATGGTGAGAGATCGCTGATTGGATCATAATTAAGGCATTGCGCGCGCCCTCAGGCAGAACAGCAGTCTCGGAAATTAAAGCAGCGTAGAAACCTTCACATTCGCCAATTCCTTTCAGATGCGCAGCCAGAACCTCTTCCAAGGTACAGTCCCCATCGATCAATTCATGCATGCGCTTTGCTGTCCTGCTTCCGAATTCTTCAATCACCTCTTCGAGCAATCTCTCACGCGTAGGAAAATGCAGAAATATGGTTCCATGGGAAACCTCTGCAGCAGAGGCAATATCCGCAGTCCGAGTTGCTGTCAGTCCTTTGTTTGCGAACTGCTCCATGGCACACTCAATTAAAAATTTCTTTGTTTCAGCTTTCTGTTTCTGCCTTTGTGATACGGCCATAAAAGACTCCTCTTGATTCATTGGTTTATTAGTCCATCAGTTCATTGATTATCAACTCACTGAGTTTAAACTCATTGTACGCTCTCTTTATCCTAATGTCAAGTACTGTAATCTTTAGAGTACTCTAAAGATTACGAAATAAGAAAACCCGCATGCGTTTTTCGATCATGCGGGTAGCTGTCTTTGCTTGTCTTCATACATCAGTTGATCAATATGCTTTAAGAAATCATTCATCGCTTGTTCCGATTCCAAGGAGCGACAGTCGTATCCAACGCTAAGACTAATTTGGTACGGAGCCTCACTTTGGTCATTGAACCGCTGGGCATTTTCCTTCAAACGTTGGACCGCTGTTTCCAGAACCTTTCGATCGTGAATGATCATCAAAATTAGAAATTCATCGCCTCCGTACCGGGCAACAAAATCTCTTTCACGAAAGGTTTTCGTCAGTATTTCTGCAGTATGCTGCAGCGCTTGGTCTCCTATATTATGTCCATATTGGTCGTTGATCTGCTTAAAGGAGTTCAGATCAATCATCACTCCCGCCAACATCCCGTTTTCCATTGCCTGCGAATTTTGTCTCAGATAGCTGTCCAACTGCCTTCTGTTGAAAAGTCCTGTCAGATGGTCTGTATAGAGTTGGTTATTCTGCATATTAATGAAAATAATCAAAGCAGAGAACGTGGCGCAAATCCATACGAGGGAGAGACCGTAGACCAGGCTCTGAACGACTCCGCCAACAAGGGGAGGAATACCAAATACGAGCATGGTAAAAAATTCCCGTTTTTCAAGAAGGTGTTTCTTTGCGACGATGAGGATCATCGCATAGACAAGGTAAAAGAGGCTGATCACCGCCATAAGTGGGAAGAGCGGTCCTCTGTAGTAGATATTCGCTGCATCAAGGTAGAACATATGGCCGTTGAAAATGCTTGCTAAGGACAATGCTGCATTCACAGCTGCCGGTGCAAGCATCGGTAT